>JAGLUN010000052.1 GCA_023134705.1 Candidatus Omnitrophota bacterium
TACAAACAAAACAGTTATGAAAAAATTGAGATGTACAAAAAAGCCCCTTTGCATTTTTCCATAGTAACTTCGACTTTCCCAAATTTTCCCATGGAAAATTTGGAGTCGACCCGTGCGAAGCCTGCCCGTCAGGGTAGTGCAAAGCCTGCCCGTTAGGGCATACGGGCAAATAATGCTAACTGCATTATTTGGGTTAATCAGAAGGGAGGTAAATATGCGGTATGAACCCAGAAAAATTTTGGAAGAATTCAATAAATTAATGGTGGATATTAAAAATACGGTTCCTGAGGAATACGCGGCATTTATCAGTGAGAAGCAGAAGATTACCGCTAGCGGTAATCTTCCTGAGAAAACAAAATGGTTACTTTTGCTTGTAGCCAGTCTTACTCAGAAATGTCCGGTCTGCATCCCGCGGGCTGTCCAGCATTGTCTTGAGGCAGATTGGACTAAGAAGGAGATGCTTGAGGCTTGCATGATCGCGGTTCTTGTAGGCGGGTCAAGCGTAATGACTTATGTGACGCTGGTCGATAAGGCTATAGAAGAATTCAAATAAAAATAGATAATAGAGAATGCAGAATAGAGAATCGAAAATAGAAAAAAGGATAAAGCGGATTGTCGTTATTGCGTGAGAAGCTATGGGCTTTGCGCTTTGCGCTTTGCGCTTTGGGCTATGGGCTGAATTGCTGATACAAAACACAAGCAATAACCAAATGGATAATAACCAAACAAAAAAAACAAAATATTTGAATATTGAAATTTGAGGACTGTTTGGTTATTGTATCTTGGTTCTTGGTTATTCCGTGTGAAGCGGTGAAACTGAGCCAGGGGGCTGGATTAGAGGGAGTTTGAATGTAAAAGGGATTGTGGGTTGTAGTTTGTTGGTTATAGTTTGGGGGGAAGGATATATCCGGTAAGCGATCTGATAATAACGCATTCTTTAAACAAACTACAAACTACTAACAACAAACTACTCGTGGAGATTGTAGTTGTTGAGTGACAGAAAAGAGGCGATTTTCAATTTTCAATTTTTCCTCCAAAGGCAGACCCGCCTTGGGCGGGCGATCTTCAATATGCGCTGTTTGTTAGCATAAAACTACATATTCAAATGATGTTTTTACGGTTGAACTGAATATTATGAGAAAAACACCTAAATCTTTGCGGCTGCATATCGGATTGTTCGGAAGGACTAATGTGGGTAAATCCAGTTTCCTGAATATGGTATCTGCCCAGGATGTGGCCATTACTTCGTCTTTGCCCGGAACTACTACCGATGTGGTAGAAAAAACAATGGAGCTTCTTCCTCTGGGGCCGGTAGTATTTTTAGATACGGCAGGATTAGATGATACCTCGGCATTATCCGGGCCGCGGATAAAGAAATCCAAAAAAGTTTTTGACGCCTCGGATATATTCGTGCTTATTATAGAGCCGGAGGTTTGGGGTGAGTATGAGAATCTTGTCCTGGAAGAAGCGGCAGCAAGGGAAACTCCCTGTGTTATCGTTATAAACAAGATTGATATGGTTTATCCGGGAGATGGTTTTATCCGAACAATACGGGAAAAGACCCGGAGAATTATATTATGCTCAAGCATTGATAGGGTGAACCGGGGCAGTTATCTTAATGCCTTGAAAAAGGAATTTATCGAAGTATGCCCTGAAGATTTTTTTCGTCCACCGCCTTTGGTTAGTGATTTACTGCCTGCTGGAGGCACAGCCGTCCTCATCGTTCCCATTGATTTAGAGGCGCCTAAAGGAAGGTTGATCCTTCCTCAGGTGCAGGTAATAAGAGATATTTTGGATAATGACGCAATGGCAATAGTCGTAAAAGAGCGGGAATATAAACAGGCTTTGGATAATTTAAAAAGATTTCCGGATATTTGTATCTGTGATTCTCAGGTGGTTTTAAAAATGGTTACTGATACTCCGAAACAGGTGGAATGCACTACGTTTTCTATTATTTTTTCCCGCTATAAAGGTGATTTGATTGAAACGGTGCGGGGAGTTGTGGCTATAGAGACTCTTAAGCCGGGTGATAAAGTGCTTATTGCCGAAGCTTGCAGCCATCATCCGATCGGAGAGGATATCGGGCGGGTAAAAATACCGCGCTGGCTGCGGCAGTATTTGGGGATGGATCTGATTATAGATGTCTGCGCTGGTAAAGATTACCCTGAGAATTTAAATTTAAAGGAATATAAATTAATTATTCACTGCGGCGGATGTATGATAACCCGCAGGCAGATGTTATTCAGGATTCAGCGGGCTAAGGAAGCAGGCGTGCCGGTTACTAACTATGGGGTATGCATTTCTTTCTTACAGGGAGTATTGGAAAGAGTCCTTTCTCCTTTTCCCGCGGCAAATGAGGTTTTTCGGGAAGAAATGCGGCTAAGGGAATATTTTAAAACAAAAGCAATTTAACTATATCAGAATTATTTTTTAAAAAAGATTTTTTCGACAAGCTAAATAAAATATGAAACCGCGGATTCTGCGGATTATTCGGATTAAGATTTTTAGTAAATAACTGAATAAAAAAAACGAAGACAGGGAATAAGAGAAAAAACAGTTTAGATATTCTTTGACAGGATTTACCCCGTAAACTCACTCCGTTCGTACGGGGCAGGCAGGATAAACAGGATTCAAAGATTAAATAATCAAGAAATATTTATTTTTAGGTATTAATCTTTATTAAAAACACTTTTGATCATATTATGAATTTTATCTTGTTAATCTAGTTAATCCTGTCAAAAAAAATCGGCGGTTTCGGCGGTTAAACTAAAATAGGTATACAAGATACTAAGAAAGAATACGAAAAATGGCTGTAGAGTTAGATAAACAGGATTCCTGGATAAAAGACAGGATTAAGATCGAAGAAATAGTTAAATATCAGGATAAGGGTAAAGATTTTATTCCTGAGGAAGAAATTGTTTCTAAATTAGAGCTAAATTTAAAAAAAGAGCCTGATTCTTTGAAAATTAAAGATATCCTTTCAAAATCTCTCTCAATACAGACTTTGACTCCTGATGAAACCGCGGCTTTACTCAATGTTAAAGACAAAAAGCTTCTTGAAGAAATGAAAAGGACAGCTTTAGAAGTGAAGAAGAAAGTATATGATAACCGGATTGTGACTTTTGCTCCCCTTTATCTTAACAATCTTTGTGTTAATAACTGTGTCTATTGCGGGTTCCGTAGGGATAACAAAAACATAAAACGTAAAATCCTTTCTTTAGAGGAGGTAAAAAAAGAGATCGAAGTCTTAGCCGGAGGGATCGGACATAAACGTTTGATTGTAGTCTATGGTGAAGCGCCGGAAACCGGTATCGAATATATCAGAAAGACAATTGAAACTATTTATGAGGTAAAAGTAAAAACAAAGAAGGGATGGGGACAGATCAGGAGGGTTAACGTAAATGCGCCGTCGTTATCAATCGAAGAGTTAAAAATTCTGCATAAGGCCGGAATCGGCACCTATCAGGTATTTCAGGAGACCTACCATCATAATACCTACGCCCGGGTACATCCGGAAGGAACTATAAAAAACAATTATCAATGGCGGCTTTATTGTATGCACCGGGCTTTTGAAGCCGGTATCGATGATGTGGGTATCGGTGTTTTATTCGGGTTGTATGACTGGAAATTTGAGGTGATGGGGTTGTTGTATCACGCCCGGGAAATGGAGAGGATGTTTAATGTCGGGCCGCACACGGTTTCTTTCCCCCGGCTTGAGCCGGCTTTCCACGCTCCTTTTACCCAGAATTCCGGGTATAAAGTATGCGACGAAGATTTCAAAAGATTGATAACCGTGATACGCCTGGCAATTCCTTATACCGGGATGATTATTACAGCAAGAGAAAATGCCCGGATGCGAAGAGAAGCAATTCTTTTGGGATGTACCCAGACTGACGCTTCAACACGTATAGGGATTGGCGCTTACAGCGAACGATATGATGAACAAGAAGAAAAACGCCAGCAATTTCTATTGGGGGATACAAGGAGCATTGATGAGGTTATCCGGGAGTTTGCGCAAATGGGCTATATTACCTCTTTTTGCACAGCTGGTTACAGGTGCGGAAGAACCGGGGAATGTATAATGGAGCTTTTAAAAACCGGGAAGGAAGGAAAATTCTGCAAGTTGAATGCGGTTCTTACTTTCAGAGAATGGCTGGATGACTTTGCCGGGGAGGAAACAAAAGCAATAGCTGAGAAGATTCTAAATAAGGAAATAGAAGAAATTAAACAGAATATCCCGGATATTTTTCCGACTTTTATCGGTTACTATGAGCGGATTAAACAGGGAGAAAGAGATCTTTACTTTTGAAGCGGTATAACTCACTGGAGAAATGGAAAATCGAAAATAGAAGATAGTCTGCCATAGGCTCCTCCAAAGCGGATCCGCCTGTAGGCGGAAGATCCGCCTGCCCGCCTCTGATTGCTGTGTACAGAAGCTTCGCTTCTGCCCTTCGGGTACAACACACTCCTTCGGAGTGCATTGTATCCACAGCAATCACTACTTGTTGCATACAGAGGCTTCGCCTCTGCCCTCCGGGTACAACACACACTTCGTGTGCATTGTATCTGCAACAAGTAGTGGAGGGCCTTCGGCGGAAAAATAGAAAATGGAAATAGGTAAATCCGCCGGGGCAAAAAATATTTTTTATATATTTCTCTGTGGTTAAATAGAAAAGAATATATTTACCCCGTTAGAGAAAGCCGCCGATTTTAATCCCACAGGGATAGACCTTCCTATACCTATTCAGGAAGGGTCTAATCGGCGGTCATTACCGCTTGAAGCTAACGGTGGTATTCCGCCAGAGGCGGATTCGCCTTCGGAGAAAAAGCCACTGTTAGCGCAGACCGTTAGAGAACGTAGTTCTCTAACGGGGTTTACTTCGGCGGGAATCGGCGTATTCGGCGGTTAAATAAAATATCGGTTTTTATCTATTAACCTCTGTTCAAAATACTTTTGATCATAGTATAAATTTTGCCAAACCGAAGCTGCGGTATGAAAGACTAGTAGTTTAAAGCTGTCTGTACTTGTACCTGTGTTTATCTGTGGTTAAAAAATAATCCGTGTTTAACCGGAGTCTATAGAGTTAAGTTTACCCCGTTAGAGAAAGCCACCGTCAGCGCGCAAGCCGTTAGAGAACTAAGTTCTCTAACGGGGTTTACATACCACTGAGATATTTCATGACTAAAAAAGAGATTATTAATTATCTGGAAGCAATTAATACTCAAGAATTATTTGCTCAAGCGGATGCGTTGAGAAAGAAATATTGCGGAGATAAAGTGTTTATCCGTGGACTAATCGAGTTCTCTAATGTTTGCGTCAGGAATTGTAAGTATTGCGGTTTAAGAAGAGATAATAAAAGAATAAAACCTTACCGGATGCGGACGGGAGAAATTCTGGAGGCATCAGGAAGAATTGTCCGAGAAGGGATTAAGACAATTATCTTGCAGTCAGGAGATGATTTCTATTACACAAGAAGTGTTCTTTGTAAGCTGATAAAAGATATAAAAGATAGATTCCCCGATGTAGCTATAACCCTTTCAATAGGCGAAAGGCCCTTATCCGAATATAAAGCTTTTCGTGAGCATGGGGCAGACAGGTATTTATTAAAACAGGAGACTATGAATGAGAAACTTTATCGTCTGCTTTGTCCCGGGCAATCTTTAAAAAAGAGAATAAAAATCCTGGAATATTTAAAAAAGATTGGTTTTCAGGTTGGAGTGGGAAATATCGTGGGGCTTCCCGGACAAACTCTTGCTGATTTAGCTGAAGACATTATGTTCTTTAAAAATTTCGAACCGGATATGATCGGTATCGGCCCTTTTCTTCCTCAGGAAGATACGCCTTTGAGTAAAAGCCTTATTCCAGCCTTAGGCCTGGTTTTGAAGTTTTTAGCTTTAACCCGGATTGTTACCAGGAATTCTCATCTGCCGGCAACAACAGCCCTATCTACTCTTAATAAGGAAAGAGGGCTTGTGCAGGGATTAAAAGCCGGTTGTAATGTAATTATGGTCAATTTTACCCCGCAAAAATACGGAAAAGATTATAAAATTTACGATAAAAAAACAAAAATAGATATAAAGAGAGCCAAAGAAGCGGTACGAAAGGCAAAAAGAAAACTATGCCTTGACCGCGGCGACTCCTTATTATTATTATTTAGGGGACGTTGATGCAAACATGCATTTATTGCCTCTTTCCCGAATAATGGGAGGGCAGGCCTCGTCCGTTAGAGGCGGGTCGTTGATGAGATGTTAGATTTAAAATATAGAAAATTTATAAATTTATGGTTAAATATAAAAGGTAGTCGCAAAATGCGGCCAGCCTTAATAGAGGAGTTAAACGGTGCTAGATAAAAAAACAGTTATCCAGACTCCGTTAGGTATACAAATGAAAAAAGGGGCAAGATTATGCGTTGTTTAGCTTTTGACCTGGGAAGGGTGGTTTTTGATTTTGATTATAATCTTGCCTTAGATAAGATGAAGCATAAAATGTTTACGCCCAAGGAGGAAATCATCGAAGCTTTTTTCTATAGAGATTTTACTCTTGATTTCGAAAAGGGTATAATTTCCCCGGGAGAATTTTATCAAAAATTCAAAGAAGTCTTTAAATGTCCGCTGAGTTATGAAGATTTTTATGAGGCCTGGAATATAATATTTTCTCCTAACAAAAAGGTCATAAATTTAATTAAAAATTTAACAATTGCTTATCCTGTATATTTGATTTCTAATATAAATAAGGCGCATTTCGATCATCTTTACCGGAATTTTGAAGATGTTTTTTCCCTTTTTAAGGGCTTAATCCTTTCCTATAAAGTGAAATCAGTGAAGCCGGAGGAAAAAATATATCAGGAATTGGTGAGTTTAAGCGGGTTTAAACCGGAAGAGATTATCTATATAGATGACCGGGAGGATCTTATAAGTGAAGCAGGTAAATTGGGGTTTGATTCCATTCGCTTCCTGGGCCAGGAGCAATTAGTAAAGGAGTTGAAAGAAAGAGGCATTTACTCTTGAGTATTTTTTCAAGTATTTTTTTACAAAATACTTGCAAGGCCGGACGTCCGTTGATATACTTATTTTAAGAATTAGAGGTTATAATTCTTAAAATAAGAGGGGATACAAATGAAAAGAAATGCTTTAATTGTCCTTTGTATTATTTTGATAATCTCTACGGGTTGTGTTCCGGTTTTAATCGGCGGCGCCGGTATTGTTACCGGTTATATGATGAGCAATGATTCAGCCATTGGCGATGTCAGGGTTTCATATAGAGAGCTTTGGGATATCTCTATAGAAGTATTACAAAATTCGGATAAAGTAGAAATCATCGAAACCAACGAATCCAAAGGCAGGATTAAAATTAAAATGGACGGTGTTGATCTAACCGTGAAGATAAATACTCTTGACAGCGAAAATCAGCAGCTTAAAGTATCTGCCCGTAAATATATGCTTCCCAAACCAAAATATGCCCAGAAAATATTTTTCAATATAGTTAAAGAATTGGAGTGATAAAACGGCTCTGTTTAATTTTCCTTTTTTTTCTTGCCTGTAGTCAGCCTTCAGATTTTTCCCATATTAAAGTTGTAGAAGTTATTGACGGAGATACGGTGAAATTACAAGGCGGCCGGCTTTTGTGTTATATCGGGATAGATACGCCTGAGATAAGAATGAAAGAGAATGGCCGGTGGATTTATAAGCCTAAACCTTTCGCCTTAGAGTCAAAAAATTTTAACCGGCAGCTTGTGGAAGGAAAACATGTAAGAGTAGAATTTGACTTGGAGAAAACAGATAAATACGGACGGCTTTTAGGATATGTGTTTTTAGAAGACGATACTTTTGTTAATGCCCGCTTACTGAAAGGAGGGTACGCTGTTCTTTATACCTACCCTCCTAATGTCAAATACGCGGATTTATTTATTGCCCGGCAAAGAGAAGCACGCGAAAGCAAGAAAGGATTGTGGGGGGCGTATAGCACGGTATCACAGAATAAAGCTCATGAATTTATAGGCCAAATACGCACGGTGAGAGGTAAGGTTTTAGATACCTACCGTTCGAAAAAATGTATCTTTTTGAACTTCGGGAGAAATTATAAAACCGATTTCACGGTGGTCATATTTAAAAATTCCTGGGAATATTTTGAGGATAAGGGGATAGATCCTTTAACTTTTTATAAAGGTAGAATAGTGGAGGTTACCGGAAGGATAAAAGAGTATAACGGCCCGGAGATTATCGTTAATATCCCCCGGGAGATCAGGGTTATAAGGGATTGAGATAGACGTAGAGAATGGAAAATCGAGGATAGAGAATAGATGCTTGATCCTTGATGCTGGATACTCGTAAAGATATAAAAAGGAGTAGATAGTAGTTGGTTCGGGAAGAGATAAAAAATAATAAAATATGTAGGGACAGGGCTTGCCCCTGTCCGTTAAAAAATACAAGATAAGTTTGATAAGGATAAAGGGTAAAAGTAGTTTGTAGTTTGTTAAGAAAAATATATGTAGAATTAATTAGCCACTAAGGCATAAAGACATGAAGTGGAATATAATTATAAAAACAATTAAAGAGGGTATTAAAAGAAGACTATCTTTATAATTTTTTGGAAGGATAGATTAAGAGTATGTGCCGAATCGTAAAATATTTATTGTTTGGTTTATTTATGTTTATCGCCGGCTGTGTCACTATTTATAATCCGGCTACAGGAAGGCAGGAAACTTATTTTATCGATGAGAACACGGAAATTTCAATGGGCAGGAATTTGGCTTCTCAAATTCTGCGGGAGAATAAAGTTGTAAGGGACAAAAGGCTTTTGTTTTACGTAAGGGGTATAGGGAGAAGATTGGCTGAATCTTCGGACAGGAAACTGGATTATAATTTTTATGTTCTGGATAAGAAAGAAATTAATGCTTTTGCTTTGCCCGGAGGTTACATTTTCGTAAACAGAGGTTTAATCGATAAAGCTGATAGAGATGAACTGGCTTTTGTTTTGGGCCATGAAATAGGCCACGTTTGCGCCCGGCATTCAGTAAAAAGGCTTCAGATTTCTTTAGGTTTTGATTTAGTTTTGAGTATGGCTTTAAGTAAGCCTAAGCATGAAGATATAAGAAAAGGGATAGGCTCGGTCTATAATATTATCAGCCTGGGATATTCCCGTCAGGATGAATTTTTAGCTGATTCCTTAGGCGTTAAATACGCTCAGCGGGCGGGTTTTAATCCCTGGGGAGCAGTGAGCATGTTAAGAAAGCTGAAGAGGGAGGGCCGACAACAGCCGGTAGTATTTTTGAGCAGTCATCCTCCGGCAGAGGAGAGGATTAGGAGAGTGGAAGAGAAGATAAACCGGATGCGGAAATAGGAGATATCTATGGGGCGGAAAAAAGTAGTAACAGATTTAGTTTCATAGGATTTCATCAATATAAGGAGGGATTGATTTGAAAAGAATTTTAATCATAGAAGACGACAAACATATTTCTAAACTGGTGAAGTATAATTTAGAAAAAACCGGGTTTGGATGTGTTGTTACAATAACCGGTGAAGAGGCCTTACATATTTTAGATAAAGAACCGGTTGATTTGATTATATTGGATATAATGCTTCCTAAAATGGATGGATTTGAGGTATGCCGGCAGATAAAACAGGACAAAGAGTTTTCTGCTATCCCGATAATAATGTTAACCGCTAAAGGTGAAGAAGTAGACAGGATCGTTGGTTTTGAATTGGGCGCGGATGATTATGTGGTTAAACCTTTTAGCCCCCGGGAATTAGTTTTGAGAGTAAAAGCGATTTTGAAACGAAGGAAACTTCCGGAAGTTATTAAAGATGTTTTAGAGGCGGGGAAACTTGTGGTAGATATTTCCCGTCACAAAGTAATTGTTGATAAGAAAGAAATAACTTTGACCCAAATCGAATTTAAACTCCTGGTTACTCTTATGC
>JAGLUN010000053.1 GCA_023134705.1 Candidatus Omnitrophota bacterium
CACTGGAAGGAACGCCCATTTAAGAAATTTAATCAACTGGGGAAAGACCAACTATGACAACTTACACATTTTCGCTTGCGTTACCTTTTATTATTTTATTTTTGACAATCATCTTTAGGTATTGTAAGATAAACACGGGATGAAAATAAAGGGATTAGAAGGAATAAAACAATTAGTCAGCATAAAGAGCTTATTCAATAAGGCCGTAGATAAATTAACTCAGACCGAAGTCAATGAATTCGTTGCTTTTGATTTTGGGGCGAGATACGTAAAGGGGCTTTTTGTGAGAGACGGCCGGGTTGAAGATGCCTTTGTAGAAAAGAACAAGGGCAAAAGAGTAGAAACTGCCGCCGGTTTGTTAAGAAAGAAAGGGCTGCTTTCTAAAAAAGTAAAGGTCTCCTTAAAGGGGCAGGATACACTTATAAGGTATCTGCCTTTTCCTAAAGTTGAAAAGAGCAAAATCAAAGAAGTTTTGGGTTATGAACTTTCAAAGTATTTGCCTTTTCCGCAGGGAGGCACTTATTTTGACGCTTTCATTTTAGACGAGAATTATTCCAAAGAAGATTTTTTTGTCCTTCTTGCCGCGGTAAAGAAAAACAGTATTGATCTTTTGCTGAAAGAGTTCCGGGAAGAAAAAATGAATATCAGCGAGATTGTTTTAAATAACGTAGCTTTAATAAACTTGTTGCTTCATAACCAGAAAACGACTCCAAATATTGCGATAGTGGATTTAGGATTCTCTTCCACTCTGCTTAATTTGATAAAAAAGGGCACCCCTTATTTAAGCCGGGAGATTAAAACCGGCGTTGTGAACCTTCTTGATAAACTGTCCGTGGCTAAAAGTTTAAGTATAGATGAAATCGAAGATTGGCTTATTAATTCCGCCCAGGAAAAAGATATTTTGACTGTCATGGAAGAATTGTTTTTTGACCTTTCCGAAGAAATAAGGAATTCTCTCGATTATTTCGAAATGAATGCTGGAGACCGCATTGAAACTGTATGTCTAACCGGAGGAGGGGCCCGGCTTAAAGGGATAGTCGAAGTTATAAAGACTGCTTTAGATATTGAGGTTAAACTTTGGGAGCGCGGAGAGAGTTTGAATTTTAAACAAGATAAAACCCTGTCCTTTCCGCCTCAAATGATGAGTGTGGTGTCGGGTTTAAGTTTATGAAAATAATAAGAATTAATCTTCATCCTTTGAGGGAAAAAAAAGAACAAAAAACTTTTACTGTGCTTAAAAAGTATTTTCCTTATGTTTTTGCCGCCTTTTTTTGCCTGGCAGGTATAAATATCGTCCTTTTTATTTTTACCGGGTTTTACCGGCTCCCGCACAAAAAGTTAAAAAAAGAATGGCAGAGTCTAACTCCGCAGGTTAAAGAAATCCTTTCTTTAAAGGAAGAAGTGGATGCTTTGAATAAGGAAAAAACCGAGTATAAAAGTTTGTTTAAAAAAGATATCCTGATTTCCCGGATTTTTGCCGACATCCAAAGTGCGCTTCCTAAAAATATCTGGTTTGAGCAGATTAAGATTGAGAAGGGCGAAATTAATTTTGTCGGATATGTGGTTAAATTAAACGAAGATTATTTGGTTTCTCTGGATAGATTCATTAAAGAATTAAAAAAGAAAAAGTATTTCACCGGCATATTTCCCAGAGGTAATATAAATCTAAAGACTACCCGAAAAGCCAAAGTGTCGGGAGTACGCGTTGTTAAATTCGAAATAGGATGCGACAGAAAATAAAAATCGATAAGCAATTAGCTATAATTATGTCTATCTACCTGTTGTGTTTGATAGATACTTTTGTCTTTGTTCCTTTTCAGATAAAAAATTTTTTTAGCATCCAGTCAAAAATGCAGGAACTGGAAAAAAATATAGAGCAGTTTAGGAATGAACGGAGTTGTAAAGAAAAGTTTATCTCCGATAAGGAACGGATAAGAAAGGATATTTTTAATCTTGAGAACAAAATAATTACTTTCGAAGACATTAGCGCTCTCCAGGCTTATATTTCCGGTAAGGCTAAGAATAACGGCCTGGAAATTGCTTCGATAACTTTATCTCCGCCGCAAAACCATAAAACTACTTCAAAAGGGCAGTTTCTTTATGCCCCTTTAAAAATAACTTTAGAATCTAATTTCCATAGTCTGGGCAGCTTTTTTAATGACTTTGAGAGAGGAGATTATTTTTTGATGGTAAAGGAGATATTAATAAGGGGGGGGAGGCCTTATCATACGGTGGTTATAGATTTAGGGGCTATTATAAAAAAATAAAAGATGAAAAAAATATTTTTTATTTTTATTTTAAATATTTTTGTTTTTTATCTTGGAGCTGAAGATTTTAAGTATCCTTATAACGCCCTTACTGAAAGAGATCCTTTGCGTCCTTTAATAAATGAAAGAGGAGAGATACTTATAAAGGACAAAAACGATATCGGGGATTTATTCCTCCAGGGAGTTATTTATTCTCCCCAGGGGGGTACAGCCATAATAAATAATGAGATGTTTGTTGAAGGTGATATGATCGGGGTGTATAAGGTAAAAAGAATAGAAGCTAAAGGGGTGTTTTTAGAAAAGGATGGTGAGGATCTTTATTTAAAATGGGAGGAGTGATGAAAAAAAGTCAAAAAATTGTTCTGGTTTTTCTGTTTTTCTTTTCTTGTTTAGTATCTTCTTTGGAGCTTTTTGCCCAGGAAGGCATAATCCCTTCTTTGAAATTTAAAGACGCTGATATAAGAGTGGTTCTTCAGGCTATTGCTCAGAAAGCGGTAAAGAACGACAAAGAAATAAACATACTCCTTTGTCCTGAGGTTAAAGGACTGGTTAACGTGGATTTATCAAATGTGGACTGGGAGACTGCTTTGGACGCTGTATTAAAGACTTATAATTACGGTTATGAATGGGTGGGAGCAAATATTATTTTAGTGGATACTTTAGAGAGTTTAACCGAAAAACGCAAGAGAACTCAGGAAGCAAAAATAGCTGAGCCTTTAGACACGAAGACTTTTGTTTTAAGTTTTGCTAAAGTTAGCGAAATAGAAGGAACGATTCAGAAAATGCTTAGTTCCCGGGGAAGGCTTACTTATGATAAGAGAACAAATGCTTTAGTTATTACAGATACCCAGTCGAATTTGAGTGGTTTAGAAAAAGCGATTAAGACTTTAGATGCTATAACCCCCCAGGTTTTGATTGAAGCAAAAATTATCGAAACGAGTGTGGATGTGGCTAACAAGATAGGAATAGACTGGACTATTCAAGGTGGAGCTTCAGGAGCTAAACGTCCGCATACATGGCCGTTTACTTCAAGCACTGCCAATAAATATGCTAAGAGTGATGCTTTTCCTGCGGCAACCGATCTTTTGTTTAGCTTTGGAACATTAAATGCTTCTTCGTTGCAGGCAACTTTAGAGGTTATTTTTAGTGATACAGATACCAATATTTTGTCAATGCCTAAAGTTACTACTCTGGATAATTACACTGCCATGATTGATGTTAGTACTACTGATCCTGTGCCGAATTATACTTATAATCAAGAGAGCGGATTCTGGGAAATATCCGGTTTTGATGAGTATAGATACGGAATATCTTTAGAAGTTACGCCTCAGATAAACAGAGAAGGATTTATTACTTTGACTGTGAATCCCAAAGTGGACGAAAAATTAAGGGATAAGACTTTTACCAGCGTTTCCGGGCTTATAACAACCGTTCCTGTTCTTAGTACTCAAACTACTACTACGAAAGTTATGATTAAAAACGGGGAAACTTTAGTAATCGCGGGGTTAATCCGGGATAAAAAGATAGATATAGTTAAAAAAGTGCCTATTTTGGGAGATATTCCGATTTTAGGTTACCTTTTTAAGCATAAAGATAAGACAACAGAAAAGAAAAACCTTTTAATTTTTATTACTGCCACTATAATTACGCCGGAAAGAGTTCTGGCTGAAAAGTAGGAAAGTATAAAAAGGCAATCCTGTAAAAGCTAGGTGTTTTAACTTGACAAAACCTTTTGAAAGGTATGTGTCAAGTTAGAGGGATAAACTTTTGCTGAAGGAGAATAAGAGGATGTATCTTGATTTTTACGGTTTAAAAAACAAGCCTTTTAATATTACTTCCGACCCCCGGTTTTTTTTCGAGAGTGTCACCCACAGGGAAGCTTTAGCCGCGCTTTTGTACGGCATTCAGGAAAGAAAAGGCATAATTTTAATTACCGGAGAAGTAGGCACCGGCAAGACGACTTTATGTAAGGCTTTGCTTAATCAGCTTCCTCCGGAGGTTAAAACCTCCTTTATCCTTAATCCTTATTTTAGTCATGTCCAGCTTCTGCAGGCTATAGTTGAGGATTTTGGCCTGCAGGTTGCAAAGAAAAACCCTTTAGAAATCGTAAAACAGCTAAATACTTTTTTGCTGGAGATAAGTACTGAGGGTGGTAACGCTGTGTTAGTTATTGATGAGGCTCAGAATTTGTCCGCCCGCCAGCTTGAGCAGATAAGACTGCTTTCCAATTTAGAAACTTCTCAGGAGAAGCTTTTTCAGATTGTTCTTGTGGGCCAGCCGGAATTAACGGAGAAATTGAACCAGTATAATTTAAGGCAGATCCGTCAGCGAATTTTTGTAAAATGCAATCTAATTCCTTTAAAACGAGCCGAGGTGAAGGAGTATATAGATTTCCGGCTCAAAAAAGCGGGAGAAACCGATATTGAGATTTTACCGGAGAGTTTAAGGGTTATTTATGAATTTTCAAAAGGTATCCCCCGGGTTATTAATATGCTTTGTGACCGGGCTTTGCTTCTCGGCTTTGTAAAGGAGACTAAAGTTTTCGACCAGGGAATTTTTCGGGATTGCATAAGAGAGCTTAAGTAATAGACGCGGATTCTCGCGGATAGAAGAAACGCGGATGGCCGCGGAGAAAAACGAGGGATGACCGCTGAGTTTATCCTGAGTAAAACCGATATGTTTATATGAGTACGATTTACGAGGCTTTAAAAAAAGTAGAAACTAAAAATAATCCTTCTGTTATTAGACCTGTTTTTGCTAAAACAGAAGAGAAACGCGAAATCCTTCCCGGCAAAAAGAAAAAGCCGCCTTTTCCGCCTTTAATCGTCGTTATCGCCGTTCCTCTTCTTGTCCTGAGCTTTGTAGGGCTTAAAACGCTTTTTGGCCCGGAAGCTGGTGTTAATAAAGAAAGAAAAATGGCTGAAAGCGGAAATAGGGTTTTTATCCCTAAAAAATACTCTAAAAATCGTTATATTTTGGAAGGGATTCTTTATGACCAGGAAGTTTCTTCAGCGATAGTTAACGGTAAAGTGGTGAAAACAGGAGACAGGATAGGAAATTTAAAAGTAATAGATATCCGTTCCGACAGAATAGAGGTTATAAATTTAAAAAATTATAATAAATCGACCCTCACCTTTTAATCAGTTAAAGTAAGCAGTAAAAGTCGCGAAATGAGAAAATTACATCTTAGTCCCTCCCTGCTGTTTAAATTATATAAAATAGAAAGAGAAAAAATAGATTATGCCTTTAGCTTTGATTATAAGAGTTTGGCTTTAACCGCTTTGAAATTTTTAAAAAACTCTTCAAAAATTATAAATTTTGCCGGGCTGAATTTTTATCAGGGCATTTATAAAGATAAAAAAGTTATTGTGGCTAATGGCGGTACTTATGCCCCGGATACGGCAATGGGTACGGAAATATTATGTTTCTTAGGGGCAAAATATTTGATAAGAATGGGGTCTTGCGGAGGTTTAAAAAAAGAACAGCAATCCGGAGATTTGGTCTTGGCTGATTCAAGTTTAGATTATACAGGAGTAACTAAATTTTACCCCGGCAGGTTGAACATTTCTTTGAGGCTGAATGAAAAGATAGAGGAAATTTCCGGCTCTGCCGGGTTATATAAAGGGCGGGTATGTTCTTATGATGCTATTTTCCGGGAGACAGAAGAAATCGCGGAGAAGATGATAAAAAAAGGAAGTATTGCTGTAGACATGGCCTTAAGTGCTTTTTTAAAAGTAGCCGGATTTTATAAAAGGGAGGCCGCGGGTTTATTGGTTATAAGCGATAATTTAAAAACAGGAGAGATTGGTTTTAAGGAGAAGGTAGTTTATGAAAAATTAAACCAATGGGCGGGAAATATTCTTGAAGTTGTGGATTTGATTTAAGAAAAAAGGAAAAAATATATAACCCCAAAATTAGTGGCTAAACAGAAAAGAAATGGAAGATATAAAAGACTTTGGGTTGGAAGAGTTGAAGGAATCCTTACTGAATAAAGGGTATCCTCGTTTTTTAGCCCGGCAGGTTTTTAGCTGGATTTATGGAAAAAGGATAGAAGATTTTAGCTTAATGACCGATATTTCCCGGAAGGCACGCAAATTTTTGGAGAATAATTTCTATATTTCAGGGCTGAAGCTTTTAGAAAAAGAAACCTCGATTGACGGGACAGAGAAATTTTTGTTCCGGCTCCGGGATAATTCAACGATAGAAACTGTTCTGATTCCCGAAGGCAAAAGGAATACCCTTTGTATTTCTACTCAGGTAGGATGTAGATTCAGATGCGCTTTTTGTGTAAGCGGGATAAATGGCTTTAAAAGGAATTTAAAGAGTTCCGAGATTACCGGGCAGTATTTAGAGGTGAGCAGATTTAAAAAAACAAAACCGGTTACCAACATTGTTTTTATGGGTATAGGCGAACCTTTGGATAATTTCGATAATCTGGTAAAAAGTATCGGCATTTTAACGGATCCCTCGGGAATCAGCCTGGGGAAAAAGAGAATCTGTGTTTCCACTGTAGGGATAATTCCGGAGCTAAAAGAATTAATCGCCTTGAATTTGGGGGTTAAGCTATCTGTCTCTTTGCATTCGGCAGATGCCTTTAAGCGTGAAAAACTTATGCCTATAGCGAAGAAATATCCTTTAGACGAATTAATTAAGGTGGTGAAAGACTTTTGCCGTAAAATAAAGGTGCCGCTTACTTTTGAATATATCCTTATCGGAAAGGTTAATTCTTCCAGGCAAGACGCTTTAAAATTAGCAAAGCTAACTAAAAATATAAATTGCAAGGTAAACATTATTCCTTATAATCCTTCGTCTTATTTTAAGTGGCTGAAACCTTCTTCTGAAGAAATCGAAGGCTTCTCAGATGTTTTACGAAAGTATAATCTGCTTTTTACTTTGAGGAAACCTAAAGGCTGGGATATCAACGCGGCTTGTGGGCAGTTAAGAGCGAAATTCGGTTGCAAATGACCCCTTCATACATATCCCTACATGAGAACGGAATTTTAGATGAAATTAAAAATAAACTTTTAGAGGAATTAGGAAGCTGCGATTTATGCCCGCATAAATGTAAAGTGAATAGGAACAACGATGAAACGGGATTTTGTGAAATAGGACGTTTAGCTAAAGTGAGTAATTTTTTTCTTCATTTCGGAGAGGAGCAGGAACTTGTCGGGGAAGGGGGATCAGGCACGATATTCTTCTCAGGATGCAATTTAAGGTGTATATTTTGTCAGAATTATACTTTATCTCATTTAGGAGAAGGGCAAATCGTGACTCCTCAGGAATTGGCTGGAATGATGTTAGTATTGCAGAATAACGGCGCGGAAAATATTAATTTCGTTACCCCTACACAGGTAATTGCCCAAATAATTGAGGCTTTACCATTGGCCATAAATAAAGGGCTTACTTTACCTTTGGTTTATAATTGCGGAGGGTATGAGAACCCGGAAGTTTTAAGGCTGATAAAAGGCATTTTTGATATTTATATGCCTGATATAAAATATGCCGATGATGAAATTGCGGCGAAGTTCTCCTGCGCTCCTGATTATTGGGAAAAGGTTAAAACGGTTATAAAAGAAATGTATTCTCAGGTTGGCGATTTATTAATTGAAGAAGGAATTGCTAAAAGAGGGCTTCTTCTTAGGCATCTGGTTCTTCCTCAAAGATTGGCTGGTTCCTTTGAAATACTCGATTTTATAAAGGAAGAAATCTCCCTGGATACATATGTGAATATAATGGAGCAATACCGTCCCTGTTATCGCGCGGGAGAATTTAAAGAACTGTCTCGGCGGTTAACTGACCGTGAATATGAAGAAGTAATCGAGTATGCCCAAAAAATCGGCCTTTATCGAGGTTTTCCCCATCCCCTAACGTAACAAAATCAGTTCAGGACTAAAAGTGTTGCATTAGAAAGTAGAGAGGATATAATAGACGATATGGATATTGCAAATTTATTAGAGGAGAAGAGATTAAAGAGGTTTTTTAGCGTAAAGCATAAACTTATAGTAGAGAACGGGTTGTATCATGTTACTCAGCGTGCTCCTGGCAGAGAAATATTGTTTTTAGAAGAAGCAGATTATCTTTATTTCCTTCATCTTCTTAAGGAGACTTCGAAAAAATTTAATGTCGATGTTTATGCTTTTGCTTTAATGCCGAATCATTTACATCTGTTTGTTTATTTGAACGAAAAAAATTTAGATAAAGCTATGAAAAAAATTTTTCAGAGATACGCAATATATTTTAATACAAAATACTGCAGGAAAGGGCATGTGTTTTGTGGTGCATATCGATGTGCCTTATGCAATGATGAAAGATATGCTTTAGTTACTTCTTTGTATATTCATCTAAATCCTTTTAAGGCCGGTTTAGCAAAAAATATGCAGGGGTATCGATGGACATCTTTAGAGATATATTTGAATCCAGAAATAAAGTCCTTTGTGAAAAACGATAAGATTTTAAAGTTTTTAGACTCTGATAAAGAAAAAGCAGCGGCGATTTATAAAAATATATTAAAAGAAAGCAGTGGAATAGATTATAAGTCCCGATGGGGAACCTTTAAGGAGAGTAAAAGCATTTTTGAACTATTCTTCAAAAAGATGGAGATGTTAAAAATAGTTGTTCAGAAGAAAAATGAAAAGGTTTTCCAGCCTTTAAATAAGAAGATAAATGCGCTCAGAATGAAAAAGAAATTGATTTCCTCCGAAGATAAAAAAGCTTTAATCTATACAATAGAACAATTGAAAAGCAGAGGCTTTAATCTTACAGAGGCAGCCGAAATTTTAGGAGTAAGCCGGACGAAGATTTACCGCGTAGCGAATGTAACAAAATCAGTCCTGAACTGAAAGTGTTACGTTAGAGGTTAAATAATGAAGGAAGAATTATATCGGCTTCCCCAGGAATTTCTGGCGAAGCTTAAGAAAATTTACCCCGGGAATTATCATAAAATATACGAAACTTTTTTAGAGAAAAAAGAACAGTCTTTCAGGATAAATTATTTAAAAACGGATTTAAGGGGATTGCGTAAACTTTTAATTAATGAGAAGATAAAATGTAAAGAATTGCCTTATCCCAAAGGGAGTTTCCTTCTAAAGTCCGATTTAAGGAAATTGCAAAAAAGCTTTATTTATCAAGATGGTTTAATATATGTCCAGAATGTTTCCAGTATGATCCCTCCTTTAGTTTTAGATCCCGGGCAAGGGGAGCGGATTTTAGATTTATGTGCTGCCCCAGGAGCAAAGACTACCCAGATGCTTTCTCTGGCGGGGAAGGAGTTAGAGCTTATAGCAGTTGAAAAAATCAGGGTTAGATATTATAAGCTTCTTGCTAATTTAAAGATTCAGGGTGTTGATTTTATAACCCCTCTTCTTTTAGACGGGATATGGGTTAGAAAAAAATTCCCCGAATATTTCGATAAGGTTTTACTGGATTCTCCCTGTTCCTGTGAAGGGTTATTTTACGTGAAGAATCCGCGCAGTTATAAATATTGGAAGCAGCGAAAGGTAAAAGAAATGGCCCATAAACAGAAAAGGTTAATTTCTTCAGCAATCTATTCGCTCAAAGAAGGCGGGGTCCTAGTTTATTCTACCTGTACCTTTTCACCCGAAGAAAATGAAGGAATTATTAATTGGGTATTAAATAAATTTAAAGATAGCCTGCAGATAGTTCCGATTAAAATCCCCCTTAATAATGTTACCCCGGGGCTTATTAGATGGAGAGATAAAACTTTCTCTTCGGATTTAAAATTCTCTTTACGGATAATCCCTAATCGTTCTATGGAAGGGTTCTTTCTCGCCAAGTTGATAAAAAGATAGGCTGTTTTAGACTTTGGAGGATAAAAAGCCGAAGCATTCAAAAAAATCCAGGGAGCTTTTCTTAGCCCCCTGGAAGTTTTGGTCTTAATTACAGGCTGCTTTTCAAATCTTTAGAAGGTTTAAAACCCACTGACTTTGAAGCAGCAATTTGAATCGTTTCCCCGGTTTTGGGGTTTCTTCCGCTTCTTGCTTTTCTGTTTTTAACTTTAAATGTCCCGAAACCGGCGATAGTTACTGGTTCTTGCTTCTTTAGAGCCTTTTTAATGGCATCTAAAATTGTTTCTACTGCCTCCTGAGCCTCTTTTTTGGTGTTGGTATTTTCAGAAACTATGTCAATCAATTGTGCCTTGTTCATCTAAACACCTCCTTTTAATTTAGTTGTTGATATTTTTATAATTTACATTTAGACTATTTTATACTTTAAGCCAAAGGATTGTCAAGCTTTTTTATATATTTTACAATGGATTTCGTAATTATTACCAAAAAAGAATTTGACTGGATTTTGCATAATCGAGATAAAAAAGAGCTGTCTATTAAGGTCGATTTTGGATTAAAAGAGGTAAAAGTCCGGATAGAAGCCGATAAGGCTGTTTTGGATAACCGTTTTATTCTGAGTTTTGACCAGAGAATAAAAAGTAAATTCTGTTATATGCTTGAAAAAACTAAATTTTCGCCTATGGCCTTTTTTTCCGAAGATACAAAGAAGTTTTATAAGCTTATACCTACGTCTGATTGGCCGAGTCTGGCTATCGGTTCAGTGCCGATGCACAAGATTTGTCTGGGTTCGCCTTATCAGGATACTCTCCAGAAGATAGAATTGATTAAGCCCCGGGGAAAAGTTTTAGATACCTGCACGGGGTTAGGCTATACGGCCATTTTAGCCTCGGAAACCAGCGATAAAGTGATGACTTTCGAGAAAGATGAGAATGTTTTATTTTTAGCAAAGCTTAATCCTTTTTCTAAAAAGCTTTTTGAGAAGGGAAATATCGAGCTGAAGCAAGCAGATATAAGTGAATATATTAGCCGTTTCGGCGATAATTACTTTCATGCTGTAATCCATGATCCGCCGACATTTAAATTGTCGCCTCCGCTTTATCATTTGGACTTTTATAAAGAGCTTTTTCGGGTTCTGAAAAATAAGGGAAGGCTTTATCATTATGTCCCTTTGTATAAGGTAAAAACAGGGTTTAATTTCCCTTTAAGGGTAAAAAACAGGCTTAAACAAGCCGGCTTTAAAATCCTGAAGTTTATGCCCCAGAAAAATGCCATCTTATGCGCGAAATAGATTTAGAAAAAGAACGGTTTGATTTAGACAGGGAAATGACTTTTTTACATTTCCGAAAGGCTGAAAAAATTATCCGGCGTTGTTTAGAAAAAGCGGAAAAGGAAAAAAACTGCTTTTTTATCTATTATTTCACCGCCCAAAAGTACATTTTAAAAGAGGTTTTCAAAAAAGCGGTTGAGAATTTAGATAACGCCTTAAATTTGAGACCGTCTGATGGGATAACTTATAATGATAAGGCCGTTTGTCTGGCTGAAATGGAAGATTACGAGAGCAGCCTTTTGTGTTTTAATGAGGGGATAAAAAGGGATAGGGATTGCGCGTCTCTTTATCATAATAAAGGATGGCTTCTTAACTTGCTGGGGCGGTACAAGCCGGCTATTATATGTTTCCATAAAGCTTTAGAATTGCACCCTGACCGGCCGGAATCTTTATACAGTTTAGGCGATTCTTATTATCATTTAGGGGAGTTGAAAAAAACCAGGATTTATTTTAAGAAAGCAGCCCGGGCAATTAAAGGTAAAAGCAGTTATTTTTATAAAGAAACCCTCCGGCGGCTAAAAACCTAAAATATTAATTTAACCCTGTCCGCAAACAATAACGATTTTTCCCTAAAACAAAAGTTAGTTATTTGCCCTTAAGGAAAATAAGGGACGTTCATAACTTAATAACTTATTAACTGATGAGTGGTTCTTTATAAGATGATTGCATGCCGAGAAGCAAAAGGATAAATGTGGCAGGTGGAATATATCATGTTATCGTAAGAGGTATAGAACCTAAGGGGCTATTTAAGGACAATAAAGACCGCCAGGGATCTTTATCCCGCCTGGAAACCAGTTTAAAAAAGGCAAAATCTAATTTGAAAGTTTCGGCATAAGTTCTTATGTAACAAAATCAGTCCTGAACTGAAAGTGTTACATTAGGAGGACTGAAAGTGTTGCATAAGGGGTATAGAAAGATGTTTAAGGAATATTGTGCAAAAATTGTGATAGAGTTAGGTTAAATACACTTTTATTACGCACTTTTTATGCGGAGGGAGGCTGGCTATTATCTTTCTTTCAATCCGTGCTGTTTTGTCTTTTAGCTTTAGGAGGGTATTATTAAGAGATATTTTTTCTATGGAATAAATTTTACTTTCTCTTAATTTTTTAAATATAACTCTGACATTCCTTCCTAAAAATCTAAAATTTACCTCTAGGGTATCTTTAAAAAAATTATCTTTAGTTAATTTTGGCTGAATTATCAGGTTGCCGTAAGAAAATTTTATCCCAAGAGTTTCTCTAAAAAGAGTGTGGATATACCAGCTTGCCGAACCGGTTAGATAAAAGTATAAGCCTCTGCCTTCTGAATTGAAATATTCCGGTATCATAGGATAGATTTTCGAAAATGGCGATGCCGCCATTTTGTAAATAGAACTTAGAACTTCAAAGCCTTCTTCTGTAAAACCTCTTTCATAAAGAGCAAAGCTGAGCATTATTATCATATGGTTAAAAAATGCGCCGTTTTCTTTATCTCCATAAGAAAAACCAAAAGCTCTTCCTAAATCAAGATAAAGGGTTTTAAAGTCCGTGTTAAGGCGATAACCTCCTAAGTTTTTATCTTTTAAATATCTGGTTATGGATTGCCACATTTTTTTTATTTGAGAATCAGTTGCTGTGCCGCTCATTATAGGAAAAACCTGAGACTGAAGAAGCATTCTTATTCTGCCACGGGTTTTCCCTTCAACCCTTTTCCCTCTATTATCATAGTAGCCATTAAAAAAGCCGTCTTTTAGCCATTCTTTTTCTCTCGTATAGTTAAAAATCCAGGCTGCCTTCTTTTTTAAGTCATCTATCAAGATTTCTAACTTTACTTTTACCTTTTTGCCGCTTACAATATGCTTTGTTTTTTCTAAGTATTCCTCTAAGATTTCTCGCTTTTGTTTAGAGCTCCTATAATCAATAGATTTTTTTGGTCTGCCTAAAAGGATAGTCAGTTCTTTTAAAATTTCTATATATTTTTTCTTTTTCTTTATCTTTTCTAAAATTTCTGCTAAAGTTTTTAAGTTATAAGCATACATGCAATAAAAAGGCACACATTCTCCCTTTTGAGGAGCTAAATCTAAACCATCGTTCCAATCGCCATTTTCCAAATTTAAAATATTATGTTCACCTACGTTAAAGAACTGCACAAGATTTTCTGCAAGCAAATGCTCAAGCACCGAACCAAGATAAATTTTATTATCTTTTGTTTTTAAAAGATGGTTTTTATCTTGGAAGTTAATGTCAGTTTCTTTAGCTCTTTTTAATTGATGATCCCTAAAATAAGGGATATTTTTAAAAAGGACATTGAAGTTGCCGGTGCGCTGTAAATAAAGGTTGATAGAAAGAAGCGGCCAGGCGCCATGGTCTGTCCAAACTCTTGCGATTTTATTTCTGTCGGATATAAAATCTCCTTCTTTGGTGATAATCGTGGCGTTTGAACCATCTATTCTTATGGCTTTAAAATTATTTGCAATCAGTTTATCTATATCGTTTTCGTCTCTTGATATAAGATTTAAAATATCCTGCCATAAATCCCTGAATCCCCGCCCGCCTTTCCCATAGTCAAAATGAGGCAAAAATGAGCAGCCAAACAGCTTTCTTAATGTAGGTTGTAAATTTACCCATAGTAGCCAGTTATTAAAATTTTTATCTTTAAAGTCGAATTTCAAAGAAGAAAGATAACCTCTCCAGAATTTTTTTGTCCTTTCGAAATAATTTCCTACTTTTTTGGGAGAACTAAGTTTTCTAAAAACATAGTTTATGTAATTGCTGTCTTGGCATATTCCCATGATGAGGATGTAATTTATCTCCTCTCCCTTTTTTAAAACAGTATTTCTGAACCTAAAAGCGGCGCAAGCTTCTTTTCCGTCAAATGAACCAAGCTTTTTGGTAAAAGGTTTTAAATCTCTGCATACTGCCGCAGGTTTAACTAACCCCGATGATTCACCGCAAAAGCTTAAAAGAGTAGGGAATTGCCCTGAAGGAGGGATGTGATTATCCTGGTAACCCAAAGCAAAGTAAAGAGTTTTATTCTCTTTGTGGCCTTTTTCATCAAAAATCATTGTAGGTTTAAGGGTAATTCCAAATTTTGCTATTTCTATTCTATTCAAGAGTGAAGTTACATGCCGATGGTCTCTTAAGTTCGCTTCTCCCCGTCCATAGAGAGGGATAAAAGAGGTAGGGGTTATCTCTATTGGATATTTACTTTTACTTTTGATTTTTATCCACATAACCTCTGCATCTAAATCAAAAGGGATAAAATTTAAAATTTCTATATGGAGCATGTTGTTTTCTTTAATCAGTTTATGATATAAAAGGCCTGCTTCTAAAGTATCTTTTAACGGTTCTGAAAGGCGTAGAATATCGCCTCCAGGAGATACTTTTATAAAAAAATCTCTACGGCATAAAAAGTTGTTTTTTATATCTTCTATACCCGCGGGAGGCGTAAGAAAACGATGGTTATCTTTTTTTATGTCACCGGCTAAATTTGGACTGATCGAGCTTAAAAGGGAGCCTTCTTTATTGGTGAGCGGAAAATAGAGATAAGAAAATTGCTGAGGATTCTTTACGATAAAAGTCCCCTGCGTATCGATAAATTCATAAATCATTTTTAGTCCAAATTCCGGTTTAACTTCTCGGATATTTTTTCTATTGAACTGGGAGGAGTTGATGCTCCTCCGATAAGCGCGATAGAGGAAAAGCTTTTTATTTTTTTACTGAGTTGACTCTCATCCTGGATAAAAAAAGTATTTTTATTGAGTCTTTTAGCGATATTGTACAGACGCCGGCTGTTCGCGCTTTTTTTAGAACCTACTACCAGAACTGATTTACACTTTTTAGCCAGGGACTTTATTTCTTTCTGCCTCTTTTCTGTTTCCCAGCAGATGGTATTTATGAAAAGCAGCTCTTTCTCGGATTCAACCAGCCCTTTTACTATATTTGCCACATTCTTTAAGTCCTGCGTGGATTGGCATACCAGAGCGACCTTCTTTTTTAATCTATTCTTTAAGTATTTTAAATCCCGCGGCGTTTCTATTACCAGTCCTTCTTTAATATTCCCCAGGATGCCGAGTGTTTCTTCGTGCTGTTTATCTCCGGCGATAATAATCTGATAGCCTTTAGCAATTAAGTTATTGGCTATTTTATGTATTTCTAATACCTGGGGACAGGTAGCGTCAACTATTTTTATCTTATTTATTCTTGCTTTCTCATATACATCCTTTGGTACGCCATGGGCTTTAATTATGAGATAAGAGTTTTGAGGGATTTCCTCTATGCTTTTTACTTTTTTTATTCCCTGTCTTTGGATGTCTTTGCATACTTTCTCGTTATGTACAATATCGCCGATTATGTATACCTTAGCTTTTTTAGAAACAACGGTTTTTTTGGCTATTTCCAGCGCCCGTTTTACCCCGAAACAAAAGCCAAAACTTTTAGCTTTGTATACTTTCATATTCCTCATTACTTGACCCATCTTTATATTGTATAATAAATTCTTTATTTTTCACCTAATTTTTATTATAATTTAACTTAGCCTAAAAATTGTCTTTACCCCATTAGAGAACGAAGTCCTCTAACGGGGTTTACCGAAGAAAATGAAAAATTTAATTTTTTCCTTTTTATTCTTAACTTTTAGTTTAACCGCTTATGCTTCACAAAAAGTAGAAGCCCTTTTTTTTTACTCACCTAATTGTAAAGCTTGTTTAGCGGTAAAAAGAGAAATTTTCCCCTCGATTTTAAAGAAGTATAAGGACAGGATCCAAATCCAAGGATTCGACACTTTTAATCCCCAGAGTTTTGCTCTTATCCTTTCTCTTTCCGCCCGGTTCAAAAGAAAGAATGTAGGGACCCCGGCAATGCTTGTGGGAGAAAGATTCTTGGTAGGGAAGAATGAGATAAAAGATAATTTAGAAGACGCAATAAACCTTGCCTTGGAAAAAGGAACCCGTTTCGGCCTTAGTTTTTCCCAGAACACTATTCTTCAGAAGTTTAAAGAATTTTCTGTCTTTACTCTAATTTCCGCGGGCTTAGTTGACGGGATAAACCCTTGTGCTTTTGCCGTTATTGTATTCTTTGTTTCTTTTCTTGCCATATACGGATACAAAAGAAAAGAGATGCTCTGTATAGGGATATTCTATATTTTAGCGGTATTCGCTACCTATCTTCTTATAGGCCTAGGAATTTTTAAATTTCTGTACTCTTTGCGAAATTTTTACTGGATGACAAAAGTGTTTTATTATTTTGTCAGCATTTTCTGTTTTCTGCTTTTTATCCTCGCTCTTTATGATTATTTCCGGTTTAAAAAAACAAAAACCAGCGATGGATTTATCCTTCAGTTGCCTTCTTTTTTTAAGAAGAGGATAAATGTAGTTGTCGGCAAAGGATTAAGAAAGAAAAAAACAGGATTTTTAAGTTTAGCAGCCATTTCTCTTTTAGTAGGGGCGCTTGTTTCCCTTCTGGAAGCAGTATGCACCGGGCAGGTATATTTACCCACAATATTTTTCATCTTAAGAATTCCCAAATTAAGATTAAAGGCTATTTTTTACCTGGTTATTTATAATCTCACGTTTATTGCTCCTTTACTTTTAGTGTTTATTTTTTCTTTTCTGGGGGTCAGTTCCCAGCAGTTTAACCTTTATCTTAAAAGGAATTTAGGGGTTATTAAACTGCTTATGGCTCTTTTGTTTTTAGTTTTAGCTGTTTCTATGTTTGTTTTGAGTTAGACGCGGATATGGGCATAGAATTATGTATTTTTGTAGACTTTGAAGTACAATAAAAGGTCAAATAAAAAAAAGCTTCCTTTTTTAGTATTTGCCGATGCTAACGGTAAAATACATTCTCATCCTTATCTCAGGATGGCGGTTTCCCGTTTAGAAGATTTTTTTCTTCCTGAGAAAGAAGATTTAATCCCTTTGCCTAGGGGAAGCAGTCTTTTTTATCTTCCTTATCGATATCCGGTAGGGTTTAATCTTCAAAAAGGAAGTTTTGAGGTTTTTCGCAGGTATGAGGGTAAAGAAGTCTTTGCCGTTGCCGCTTTTTTAATTCCCGCTTATCTAAGACTTTATAACCCCGCTTACCGGGCAAAGAATCAGAAAACAATGCCTTTATGGGCTTATACTTCCTGTGGTTTTTATGGAGGTAAATTTTTTGTTACGGCAAGCAGAGTTGATTCCAGAATACGGCAGAGCCCGCGATTTTATGATAACCGGTTAATAAAAAAGCAGGTCAACCTTTTTTGTAAAAATTTTCCCAACAATAGATTATATAGACATTTAGCAAATTGCGCTTTAAATTATAATTGTCTGGCTGCCAAGAATCTTTTTTTAAAAAGATGGGAGGCGCCTCTTCCTGTATCCAAAAATTGTAACGCTCGTTGTTTGGGGTGTTTGTCTTTTCAGGATTCAGATTGTGTCGCTTCTCATGAGAGGATAAGATTTACCCCGAGCAGGGAAGAAATTTATCAGGTTATGTATAATCATTTAAAACAAGCTAGAGAGCCCATTGTAAGTTTTGGACAGGGTTGTGAAGGAGAGCCGATTCTAGAAGCTAAATTGATCAGTTCGGCAATCGCGCAGGTTCGGGAAGTCTTAAGCAGGGGTACGATAAATATGAATACTAACGCCAGTATTCCTAAAAATACCGAAATACTTTGTAGAGCAGGAATTGATTCTTTCCGGGTAAGTGTGAATAGCCTGCGGAAGAAATTCTATGATTTTTATTTTAAGCCCCAGGGATATAAATTTAAAGATGTTTTAGAATCTATCCGGATAGCGAAGAAATATAATAAGTTTGTTGGAATCAATCTCCTTGTTTTTCCGGGATTCACCGATCAGGAAAAGGAGGTGAAAAGTTTATTTAAATTTATAGAAAACACCGGGATTGATATGATTCAGTTCCGCAATTTAAATATAGATCCTTATTTATATATCAAAGAGCTTAAGTTAAAAGAAACTCTTTGCCGGGGTATGTTGAATCTTGTCGAGGAGATAAAAAGTAAATATCCTGGTTTAAAAACAGGATATTTTAATCTTCCCAAGGAAATGTTTTTCAATCAAAAGGAGGTGTGAGATGGTAACAAAAACAGTTGAGCTAAATATTCCCGCCAGTTTTAAAGATGAACCCATTTTTTACCAGATTATTAAGAGTTTTAAGGTAGTTCCGAACATCCTGGAGGCGTCTTTTTCTACGGAAATGGGGTGGGCTATAGTAAAGATTGAGGGAAAGCAGGAGGAGTTAGAGAGGTTATTTAGTTTCTTAAGGGAGAAAGGTGTACAGATCAATGTCAGGTAATTGAGCTAAGGTTTGAGCTATATAGAAGTTGAAGCTTTAGATTGCGCTCTTTTATGAAATTTTCCGAGGAAATCCTTGACTAAATTCTGTTTTATGCTATTATTTACCAGCTATGTGGACAATAATAGAGATCGGTAGTAAACAATATAAAGTTAAAGAAGGCGATGCTTTGGAGGTGGAGCGGATTCAAAATGAGAGTTCGTTTACTTTAAATAAAGTTCTTGTTTTCTGTGGAAAGAATGAGGTAAAATTCGGTACTCCCTATCTTAATAACATAGAGGTAAAGGTTGATGTTCTGGAAGAGAAAAAAGGGGAAAAAATTATTGTTTATAAATGCAAAAGAAGAAAGAAATATAGAATAAAGAAAGGCCACCGTCAGATTTATACCCGCCTTAAAATTTCCCAGATAAAAGAAAACTAATAGTGATTATCGATAATATAAAACTCCATCTTAAAGCCGGAAATGGAGGAGATGGGGGCTTGTCGTTTTTTAGAAAAAGAAATAATCTAATTGGAGATGGAGGAAGAGGCGGAAAAGGAGCTGATATTATCCTTCGGGCGAATGAGAGCCTTTACGATTTAAATAAATTTAGCTATAAAAAGAGATTCGTTGCCCGCAACGGCGGTAACGGTACTTCTTCCAATAAAAAAGGGAAAGATGCCGAGCCTCTTATTTTAGATGTTCCTTTGGGAACTTCTATAAAAAATTTTAAAGGTGATATGCGTGTGGATTTAAATCAGCCGGAGCAAATCTTTTTAGCTGTCCGGGGAGGGAAAGGAGGCGAAGGTAATTATAAAGGGAGTGAGGCCCAAAAGGGATATCCGGGGCAGGAGAAATATTTTATTTCAGATTATCGAATCCCTTGTGATGTGGGTATAATAGGGTTCCCCAACGTGGGGAAGACCACTCTTTTTAATTCCTTAAGCGGGAAACAACATAAGGTAGCCGGCTACCCTTTTACTACCTTACATAATTCCTGGGCAGTATGTGAGTATAAAACCCGGCGCTTTGTGCTTCTGGATACTCCTCCGATACGAGAAAGAGACGGGTTGTCCAAAGAAGAAGATTTTTTGAAACATCTTTACCGGACAAAAGTTATTTTGATTGTAAGCGATAATTTTGATAAATGTAAGAGCCAGATAAAAATTATACGGAATAAAATAGTAGATTTTGATAAAAGCTGTCGGTCGAAAAAAATTTTTTACTTGTTGAATAAAATTGATAAAATAGATGAAGGGTTAAAAATAAGAGGTTTCTTGCCTGTCTCGGCCAAGCAAGGAACGGGGATGGATATTTTAAGGGAGAAAATAGTAAGGGCTTTGTCGGATGGATAAAAAAATAGTAATCAAAATCGGCTCAAGCATTTTTGCCCCTAAGGGCAAAATTGATAATAAAGTAATAAATAATATCGTAAAAAATATTGTTGCTTTGGAGGAAAAAGGGAAAAAAATAGTCCTGGTTAGTTCCGGAGCGATTGTTTCCGGTATAATCGCTTTAGGGCATAAAAAACGATTAGGGGATATTCATTCTCTCCAGGCTTACGCAAGTTTAGGACAGGTTATTCTTATGAATCTATATGCGCAAAAATTTAAAGCTTACAAAAAGATGTGTGCACAGGTTTTACTTACCTGGGATGATTTTGAGGATCGAGAGAGGTATTTAAACGCCCGTTATACTATAGAAAAGTTGTTAAAATTAGGGATAATCCCTATTATTAACGAAAACGACACGGTTTCTAATGAAGAAATCAAATTCGGAGATAACGATAAATTAAGCGCTTTGGTGAGTAATTTAATTAGCGCTCAACTTTTGCTTATTCTCTCCGATGTCGAAGGGCTTTTACGGGAAGATGAACTGGTGAGACTGGTAGATAAAATAGATGATAAGATTATGAATCTGGCAAAAAGGGAGGATAGTATTTTTACTACCGGAGGGATGGTCACTAAACTGGAAGCAGCCCGGATTGCTACAAAAGCCGGAGTTAAAGTGGTGATTGCTGATGGCAGGATGAAAAACGTTATTTCTAAGGTGATGCAAGGCCGTGGGGTTGGAAGTTTATTTTTGCCGCATAAGACTCCACAGAAGGCTAAGAAACGTTGGATAGCTTTTAGCAAAAAAGTAAAAGGAAGAATCTTTCTTGATGATGGTGCGAAAGAGGCTGTTTTGAACAAAGGGAAAAGTATTCTTTCCTGCGGCATTACAAAAGTGGAAGGGTATTTTTTTAAAAAAGATGCCGTGGAAGTTTTAGATGTCGCCGGTAATGTTTTAGGGTGCGGACTGGTTGAATACGGTTCGCTCGAACTTATCGACGTAAAAAATAAACGTTTTAAGCGGGAGATTCTTCACCGGGATAATTTTGTTAAGAAGGAGGCTTGAATTGTTAAGCTACGCAGATAAATTAGTGAAGGAAGCGAAGAAAAACAGTTATTTAATGCCGCAGCTTACTCCCGAATTAAAGAATAACATTCTTCATCGTATGGCAGAACTTTTAGCCGGCAAAAAGGGATTTATTTTGAAAGAGAATAAGAAAGATGTTGAGGCGGCAAAAAAGAATAAGCTAAAAGAAAGCTTTATCGACCGTTTAATCCTGAATAAAAAACGCATCGCCGGGATGAGTGAATCTTTAAAAGAAATTGCTCTCCTGCCTGAGGTCATAAATACAGTTTTGAGCAGTTGGCGAAGGCCTAACGGGCTTTTTATTAAAAAAGTAAGAGTCCCTATTGGTGTAATTCTTATAATTTATGAAGCAAGGCCTAATGTAACAAGCGATTGTATAGGTTTATGTTTTAAATCTTCTAACATAGTGATTTTAAGAGGAGGGAAAGCGGCGATAAATTCTAATAAAGCCATTTTTAATGTTTTATCTAAAGCAGTAAAATCTTTCGGAGTGACTTTTAACCCTTTTTTTCTTGTGGGGAAGACAGACCATAAAGTAGTGGATTCTCTCCTTAGAAAAAATGAGTATGTTGATTTAGTAATACCCAGGGGAGGAGAAACTTTGATTAGAAAAGTCAGCGAGAGTTCAACTATCCCGGTAATAAAGCATTACAAGGGGATTTGTCATGTCTTTGTCGATGAATTTGCTGATTTAGATAAAGCCGTGAAAATTTGTGTGAATGCCAAGGTGCAGCGGCCCTCTGTGTGTAATGCCGTGGAAACTATTCTTGTCCACAAGAAAGTAGCAAGAAAATTTTTGCCGGAGTTAAGAAAACATCTTGATAAACATAAGGTAACGATAAAAGGAGATAAAAATGTAACCGGGATTTTAAAAGGGATTAAGGCAGCTAAGCCGATTGATTGGGTTACGGAATATTTAGATTTAACCATTTCTATAAAGATAGTAAATAGTATATCAGAGGCAATAAACCATATTAACCTTTGTGGTTCTCATCATACCGATAGTATTATTACGGAAAAGAGTGATAACGCCGGAAAGTTTATTAACGAAGTTGATTCCGCCTGTTGTTTCGTAAATATTTCCACGCGTTTTAGCGATGGCTATCAGTTCGGATTAGGCGCGGAAATTGGGATTTCTACCGATAAACTGCATGCCCGCGGGCCAATGGGATTAGGAGATCTTACTATTTATAAATACGTGGTTGAGGGAAACGGGCAGATAAGGGAGTAGCTAGTGGCTAATGGCAAGTGGCAAGTGGCTGGCGGCTAATAGGTTAGGGGTGTTCGCAGTAAGATGCTGCAGAGATAGGCATTGTTTAAACCGGATATTTGAAACCGGAGGTTGACTGGTTTAAATATGAAAGTAGGGATTTTAGGAGGGACGTTTAATCCTCCTCATATCGGACATCTTATCTTGGCGCAGGAAACTCTGGATAAGGCGGGGTTAGATAGAATTTTTTTTATCCCTACCAATATCCCTCCGCACAAGAATGCTATTTTAGTTAAGGCGGAACATCGTCTTAATATGGTAAAGCTTTCCCTAAAAGAAAACAGAAATTTTTCATTGTTAGATTTGGAGGTAAAACGGGGAGGCGTATCTTATACTATCGATACAGTTAAAGAATTAAAGAAAAAGTTTCCCCGGCATAAATTTTATCTTATAATTGGTTCGGATCTGGCGAAAGAATTTCATGCTTGGGAGAAGTATAGAGAAATACAGAGATTAGTAAAAATAATAGTAGCAAGCAGAGAAGCGTATCCCTTTAGTAAAAGGGAAAATTTCATTTTGATGAATATCTTACAAATAAATATATCATCGTCATTAATAAGGGGTTTGCTTCAAAAGGGGTTTTCTGTGAAATATTTAGTTCATCCCGATGTTGAGAAATATATTAAGAAAAACAAACTTTACATTTAACAGATACTGTCAAAAATAGAATGGAAGAAATATGAAAAAGAAGAGAATAAATAAGGAGGCCAGGAATACAGGAGAAGTATAAAAGGGATTGTTATATAAAGAATTAACCAAAATAACTTTCACGGTTTCCCGGGCTCCTTATAAAAAATATTATCTATTTTAAAGAGTTTGGGCGGGGAGGCAAACTTTTTTAATAAAACGCTTTGTAAGTAAACCCCGTTAGAAATAGGATACGGAAGGTGTTCGTTATTTCTAACGGGGTAAAGAAAATATGAAGATATCCAACAAAAATTTTTGACAATACCATTTTAAAAATGGGAGGCTAAAATGATTAAGTTCGGCACGGATGGTTGGAGAGGCGTTATAGGCGAAGATTTTACTTTTGATAATATCAGAATTATTTCTCAGGCTATAGCAGCATATCTTAAGCAGGAAAGAGGTAAAAAAGTAGTAGTGGGTTACGACACCCGTTTCCTTTCTCGGGAGTTTGCTTTTACTGCGGCTTCAGTCCTGGCTGCGAACGGAATAAAAGTTGATGTTTCCGATCAGGTCGTTCCTACACCGGTAGTGAGCTTCAATGCGCTTTATAATAAGTATGACTTAGGGATTATGATTACAGCTTCTCATAATCCTTCTAAGTTTAACGGATTGAAGATAAAAACAAAGGAAGGCGGTGCAGCCGACAAAAGTCTGACTGATAAGGTAGAAAAACTTTTATATAGAACTAAACCGAAAATCCTGAAACTGGGAGAAGCAGAAAGGAAACGGCTTTTAAGAGAGAAAGATTTTACTACAGAGTACAAAGACTTTTTGAGAAGCTTTGTGAACACCAAAAAAATAAAAAAAATGAAATTGAAAATACTTATAGATTTAATGTACGGAGCAGGAGGAACATTCGCTGAAGAAATCGTTTCTTCAAAGAGTCTAAAGATTGATTACCTCCATAATGAAAATAATCCTTCTTTTGGGGGTATTCATCCTGAACCAGTAGAGGAGAATTTAAAAGAATTGATTTTTAAGGTAAAGAAGGAAAAGTATGCTTTTGGTGTGGCTTTAGACGGTGATGGCGATAGGCTCGCTTTGATAGACGAGAAGGGTAATTTTATCGGCGCTCAGCTACTGCTTCCTTTACTGGCAATTCACATGGTAGAGAAGAAAAAAGCGAAAGGCGGTATAGGGAAAACCGTAGTGGGGAGTAACTTAATAGATGAAGTAGCTATTTTTTTGGGAGCCAGTTGTTTTGAGACTCCGGTAGGATTCAAATATATCTCTAATCTTTTTAAGGATAATTTGATTTTTATCGGAGGAGAAGAAGCGGGAGGCATAGGATTTAAAGGGTATATTCCCGAGAGAGATGGAACCGTGTCTTTACTTATGGTTTTGGAAATGATGGCTTATCAAAATAAACCATTAGTCGAAATCATAAAAGAATTTTATAAAAAGTTCAGTAAGTGGTTTTATGCGAGAAGTTCAATCCCTTTGCGAAAGGTGAATAAAAAAATAGGTGATTTAAAATTGCCATCGCATCTTTTAGGGAAAAAGGTAGAAAGAATTAATCGTTTGGACGGGACAAAATTGATTACTAAGGAGAGTTGGTTGATGTTTAGAAAATCTGGTACTGAGCCTGTTGTAAGGGTTTACACTGAAGCTAAAACCAGGAAACAAAGAGATGCCCTTTTAGAATTGGGGAAGAAGGCAATCTATGCTTTATAGGCTGGGGAAAATTTTATCAGTATTTTTTTTTAGACTGTTTTTTAGGCTGGAGGTAAAAGGAAAAGATAAAATCCCTCGAAAAGAAGCTTTTATTTTAGCTTCGAATCATATAAGCCATTTAGACCCGGTGGTTTTAGGAGCAGCTTCTCCCCGCCGAATTTATTTTTTAGGCAAAGAAGAACTTTTCAAAAATAAATTGTTTGGTTATATTCTTAAAAACTTAGGAGTTATTCCTTTAAATAGATATAAGGGTGATATTGGTGCTATGCGAATAGCGTTAAAACTTTTTAAAGAAAAGAAGGCTTTGCTTATTTTCCCGCAAGGGAGCAGGGGAAATATAAGCGTGGATAAAGTTAAATCCGGCGTCGGCTTTCTTTTCCGGAAGGCATCTGTTCCGATAGTTGTGGCGAAAATTTTTGGAACAGAAAAGGCTTTGCCTAAAGGAAAGAAGCTTTTAAGGTTTGTCAAGGTGAAAGTTATCTTTGACCGGTTGAATAATTTCCGGGATACAGATAGTTACAAAATTATTTCTTGTAAAGTCTTAGATAAAATAAAACATTTAGTTTATCATTGACAAAGATTATCAATTAAGAGATAATTGTAAAAATTTTTTAAAAAGGGAGGAAACAGTAGTGACTAGTAATTCTTTAGAGTCTTTAGAGTTGGAAAAGGCTTATTTCGAATCTATTAAGGAGCTTAAAGAGGGAGATATTGTAAAGGGGAGAATAATTGCCCTTAGCGGCAGGGAAGTTATAATTGACGTGGGCTATAAGTCCGAAGGGATAATCCTTCGCGAAGAGTTCGTTGATGTGGAAAATCTGGAAGAGTTAAAGGATATCGAAGTTTATGTGGAGAATGTAGAGGATGAAGACGGGAAAATAATCCTTTCTTATAGAAAAGCACAAGAATTAAAAGGTTGGGACAAGCTTTTAAACGAATATAAAGAGGGAGATTTAGTCGAAGGCATAGTGATAAAGAGGGTAAAAGGCGGGTATATCGTTAGTGTTTTTGGGATAGAAGGCTTTTTACCTCAAAGTCTTTCCACTTTTAGGGGCAGAACGGAAAAAGTGCTCGGCACTAAATTTTATTTCCAGGTAATTAAGTTGAGTAAAGCTAAGAGTAATCTTATCCTTTCCCGGAAAGACGCTTTTCGATTAGAAAAAGAAATAGCCAAGCAAAAGTTATGGGATACTCTTAAAGTAGGAGAAATAAAAAAGGGCAGGGTAAAAAGTATTACAAATTTTGGAGCATTTATAGATTTGGGCAAAGTCGACGGCCTTCTTCATATCGCTGATATGAGCTGGAAGAAAATTTCTCATCCCACAGAAATGGTTGCTGTAGGAGACGAAATCAATGTTGTAGTCTTGGGTTTTGACCGGGAAAAAGGGAAGATTTCTTTGGGGCTTAAACAAACTATGCCTGATCCTTGGATTGATATCGAAGCAAAATATCCCTCTTCGTCCACGATAAAAGGCAAAATCGTAAATATACAAAATTATGGAGTTTTTGTGGAACTGGAGAAAGGGATTGAAGGGCTTGTTCATATAAGTGAGGTCTCTTGGACAAAAAAATTCATTAATTTAAACGAAATGTTTGCCATTGGGGATATAGTAGAGGTGCAAGTTATCAAAGTTGACGCCAAAGCTAGAAAGATTTCTTTAAGTATAAAACAAATAGAGAAAGATCCTTGGGAGGAGATTGAGAATATAGTGGCTCTTGATTCAGAGGTGAAAGGAAAAGTCGTTAGTTTTGGTGAAGGCTGTGTGTATATAGAGATGGAGAACTCTTTGGACGGAATTATTTATAATAATGACCTTTCTTGGACAAGAAGAATTTTGAAAGCAGCCGAGGTATTAAAGAAACAACATGTTTATGATTTAAAAGTTTTAGGGTTAGACAGGGATAACCGCCGTGTAATTTTGGGGAAGAGACAGATAGTTTCAGACCCCTGGCCTCAAATTTTAAAGAATTACCCTATCGGTAAAATAATAGAGACAGAGGTAGTTAAAATAACTAACTTTGGAGTATTCGTCAAACTCGAGGAAGATTTGGAAGGTTTAGTCTTTTCTGGTGAGATTGATAAAGAAATGATAGAAGCGCTTAAACCTATGGATAAACTCAGGGTTAAAATAATAAAGATGGATCCGGCTTCAATAAAAATCGGTCTTTCTGCCAGATTAGATGAAAAAGAGGATAGTTGAACAGCTTAAAGTTATAAAAGAAAATACCGTAGATTTAATTTCCGAAGAAGAAATAACCAGGAAACTCCAGAAGGCTTTTAAAGAAAACCGGCCTTTAAAATTAAAGATCGGCTTTGATCCTACCTCAAGCGATATTCACTTAGGACATACCGTACTTTTAAAGAAATTAAGAAAAATTCAGGATTTAGGGCATATTGTTTATTTTATAGTTGGCGATTTTACTGCCCGTATTGGTGACCCTTCGGGAAGAAAAAATTTAAGGCCTGTTCTTACTCAGAAAGAAATTATAAGTAATGCCAGGACTTATACCCGTCAGGCGTTCAAGATCCTAGATAAAAAAGGGACGAAGATAATATTCAACAGCCGTTGGTATAAAACTTTAAGTTTGATAGACTTCCTGCCTCTGCTTTCCCGTTATACCGTGGCAAGAATGTTGGAGCGGGATGATTTTTCACAGCGAATGAAAGAAGGTAGACCCTTAACTATCTTAGAGTTTATTTATCCTCTTATTCAGGGTTATGATTCTGTAATGATGAGGGCGGATATAGAGTTCGGCGGCACAGATCAGAAATTTAATTTAATTGTGGGGCGGCATCTGCAGGAATCTTTTGGGCAGGAACCTCAAGGAGTTGTGACTATGTCTTTACTTGTTGGGTTAGACGGGAAGAATAAGATGTCTAAATCTCTGGGTAACTATATAGGAATAACCGAGAAGCCTTCTCAGATGCTGGGGAAAGTTATGAGCATTTCCGATGAAACCATGTGGGAATACTTCCGGATTCTTACGGATTTTGATTTAGAAAAAATAAAAAAAAATCACCCTAAAGAAGCAAAACTAATTTTGGCCCGGGAAATAGTAACGGCCTATTATTCTTCCGAAATCGCTGACAAAGAGAGAAGGGAATTTGAGCGAGTCTTTTCTAAAAGAAAAATTCCTTTGGAGCTGCCGGTTTACACGGCTTCCAGGGCAAGCGTGGATTTAATAGAGGTATTATATAAAACTAAATTGGTGTCTACGAGGAATGAAGCCCGCCGTTTGATTCAACAGAAAGGCATAAAAGATGTAGGGAAAGAAGGATTCACTATAGAGGATAGGATGATAAGTATCCCCCCGGGAGGAGTTATTTTAAAGATAGGAAAAAGAAAATTTTTGAAAATAATTTATAGAACGGATTAAAAATAAAACTGCAATGTTTTCCCCGCGGCAGAATTGGGGAGGCGGAGACGGATAGAGCTTGGAAGATAAAATAGAGCCCGATACCAGGGGTTAGAAGTGTTCATTCCCCGGGCTTGCCAAAGGAAAAGGTTTTTAGTATAATAAAAAACCAAGGATGCTTATGGCAGATAGGGTAGAAAACCGTATGTTCCAGCGTTTAAAAGAAAAAATTTCTTTGAATGTTTTTCTTTTTGAAAAAAGAATCGAGGCAAAAACTGTAGATGTAAGCGGTCAGGGATTAGGAATTGTTTTGTCTGCTTCGGTCCCGGCATGGGAAGATATCAATTTACTTTTTATCCTTTCTAAGGTTAAAGATTCCCTGTCTGTGAAAGCAAGAGTTATTTGGGTAAAGAAGTCTTCCTTAAATTCATGGCGAGCGGGTGTGAAGATTATCAATCCCAACCTTTTTCTCCTTTCCAGGATATTAACGGCCTAAGATAAACTTGAAAGGTTCATTTTTAAAGGGATAGTGATTAAGGCGTTATTTTTTTGCTTAATCGGAAAAGACAGGTTCTTCGAAAACAAGACAGAATAGCTTAATTTAGTTGAAAATCCTTCAAAGATGTGATAAGTTAAATTTTTCCAAAAAGAGGAGAGATATATGCGTTTTAAAAAAGTTTTGTTTTTTTTAACAGCTATAGTTGTGTTAGTTTTAAGCGCGTGTTCTCAAAAACCGGCAGAAGACGAAAAAAACGAGATTGTTATCTGGCATTGGATGACTGACAGGCAAACTGCATTTAAAGAGTTAGCCAAGAAGTATGAGGAGCAAACAGGAGTAAAAATCGGATTTAAATTGATTTTCCCTCCCGATATTTATTCTCAAAAAGTAATCGCTGCCGCCCGAGCAGAAACTCTTCCTGATATTTTCGGGATTTTAGGAGAAAAAAGAACCCTGGGGTCTTTTATCCGCGCGGGATATATTGTTAATTTAAATTCTTATATGGAAGCAAACCAGGAGGAGTGGAAGGAGAGATTTTATCCGCAGACTTTAAAATTGCTTGCTTTCCCCAAGGACAGTCATTATGATGTCCCTCCGGGGATATATGGAGTCCCCATAGATACAACAATTATGCAATTTGTTTATAATCGGTCTCTCTTTAAGGAAGCTGGGTTGGTGCCTGATAAATATCCGGAAACGTTTAAAGAGTTTATCGCTTATACCCAAACAGTAAAAGAAAAAACAAAAGTCAACGGATTTGTGTGTGGATGGGGGGAAGGTTGGCTTCTGAATTGTTTAGCCACGGAATGGGCAATAAATTTGATGGGCGAAGACAAGTTTTTTAAGACAATAAAAGGAGAAGTCCCTTATACTGACAAAGAATGGATAGAGGTTTTTTCGTTGTTTTCTAAATTAAAAGACGAGGGGATTCTTGTTTCTAATATCGCGACAATGACAAATAAAGAATCCGAGAGCGCGTTTTCCAGAGGAAAAGCTGTTTTTTCTTTTAATGGCAGTTGGGCGGTAAATGTTTACAAACAGTTGTCACCTGATTTAGATTATGCTTTTTTCCCTTTACCGAAAGTCTCCAGTAGGTTTCCGGTTAAAACCTGGGGTGGAGCTGGTTCCTCGTTTATGGTTAGTGCAAAATCTTCCCGGAAAGAGGAGGCAATCAAATTCTTGAACTGGTTTACTTCAGAAGAACAGCAGAAATTCCTTATTCGGGAAACTAATAATTTCCCGGCAATAAAGGGTTGTGAAGAATATTTACCGCAGAATCTTAAGAGTTCAATAAATGTTTTTAGCAGCCTTACCCATCCGGACGTTTGGCCTTATAGTGAAGATTCGCGGGTCATAGAGGTTCTAAATAAAGGGTTACAGCAAATTGTTATGGATTTGAAAACCCCGCAAGAGGTTGCTTTAGAAATACAGAGGAAAAAGGAAAAAATATCGAGGAAATGAAAGCTTCATTAAAAGATAACGCTGTAGATTTTTCGTTTGTATTCCCCGCGGTACTTATTTTTTCTATTTTTTACATCTATCCGTTTTTTTACAGTTTCATTTTAAGTTTAACAAACTATGATTTGATCGGTAATTTCGATTTTAAAAAGTATTATGTCGGATTCCGGAATTTCCAGGATATTTTCAGTGACCGGGATTGGTGGAAATCGATGTATAACGGGGCATTCATTACTTTTTGGGCGCTGACATTCCAAAATATTTTAGCCTTAATCTTAGCCTTAGCTGTTGATAAAGTAATACGATTGAAGAAGTTTTATCGAGTTGTATTTTTTATCCTGCCGGTTCTTTCTGAAATTATTATTGGTTTGTTGATGAGGCAGTTTTTGATTAGTGAGCCGGTAGGAAGGGATGTTTTTAATCATTTATTAACGAATGTCGGGTTGGGGGCTATGGCTCAGGAGTGGCTAAGCGGTGACAAAGTGCGTTTGGTAACTGCGTTAGTTCATTGTTGGAAAGGTTTTGGATGGGCTTTCGTAATTTTCCTGGCAGGATTGCAGAGCATTCCGGAACAGTTATATGAAGCGGCCAGAATTGATGGAGCAAATGCCTGGAGAACTTTTTGTAAAGTGACAGTACCTCTTCTTATGCCTGTAATTACTTTAATCCTTGTCCTTACTATTTTAGGAACTATGCAGGCGTTTGCTATGATTTTAGCTTTAACTAAGGGGGCAGGCGGGGAAACTACAGTGCCGGTTATGATAATTTATTTCCATTTAGGGAATCGGTTCGCAGGCTTAGCTTGTGCCGAAGGGTTAATCCTGGGGATTATTCTTGTAGCGGTATCGTTTACTATGTTTTTTATATCGAAAAAAGTGAGGGAAAAATATGGGGTTCTTCCGGACTAAAAAGATTATTTTTTTAATTGTCCTTCACACTTTTCTTTTAAGTGTAGCATTGAGTTGTATTCTTCCTTTTTTCTGGATGATAAATGTTTCTTTTAAAACCCAGCAGCAATATGATGATGATTTCGGTTTGTCTCTGGCTTCTCATCTTAACTGGGAGAACTATAAAACAGTTATTATTACGGAACAGTTTTGGCGTTATTTCCTAAATAGTGTGCTTTACACCTTTATCACTGTGTTGTTTATAGTGTTTATTTCTTCTCTTGCGGCATATGCCTTTTCACGATTGCATTTCCCCGGGAAAAACATCATCTTTTATGCCTTTTTAGCGGCAATGATGATTCCTCTTCCCGCGGGTTTTGTCCCGGTATATGCTTTGTTGCAGCAATTCCATCTTCTTAACAGGACAGGGTATGTTCTGGCTATGACTAATATGGGGCTTTCTATAAGTATTTATCTTCTAAAAACGTTTTTTGACCAGCTGCCTCGCGATTTGGAAGATGCTGCCCGTATTGATGGATGCAGTAAATTGCAGATATGGTGGAATGTCGGGTTGCCATTAATTACTCCGGCTTTGGGGGTAGTTGTGATTTTCAATGCTTTGAATGTTTGGAATGAATTCGTTTTAGCTTCTCTTATATTTACCGGGGATAAATATATGCCTCTTCAGGTGGGGTTAATGCAATTTTCCGGAAAACTGGTTACCTATCATACTTTGATTATGGCGGCATTAACCGTTGCCGCTTTGCCTATAATTATTTTGTATATTCGGATGCAGAAACAATTTATCAAAGGTATAACCGCGGGAGCGTTGGTAGGATGAATAACCGGTCACCAGTCACAAGTTACAAGTCACGGGTTTCAATTGAAAAGTCAAAGGCCAGAGGCCGGAAGTCAGGAAAAATCCGTTTTCTGGTTTCTGTCTTTTGTCTTTTGTCTTCTGTCTGTTTCTCTCAGGATTCTTCCTCATACATTAGTAAAGCAAGAGTAGAGTTAGGCGAGAAAAATTTCAAGACGGCTTATGAAATAATGGATGAGTGTATTAAAAAATTTTCTGCCCAAGCGGATAACCTGGCTAAGTATCTGGAAGATTTCCCGGCCAAAGGTAAAGAAGGGATTTATCAGGTAATGAATGATGTCGCTGTTTGTTATTTTATAAAGGGTGAAACTTTGATTCGTGAAAGGAAAATTGAAGAGGCAAAGAAAGTATTTAGAAAAGTGATAGAGAAATACCCTTATGCTCAGGCCTGGGATCCAAGAGGATGGTTTTGGTCTATTAGAGAAAAAGCAGAAATAACTATAAAAAAATGGGAAGTAACGGTTATAAAACAGGATTTTTCAGGAATTATTGAGGATATCGATACGCTTTTCAAGGATTTAGAGGAAAAGGGTTATATTAGTGAAAATGGATTAATCCAGGGGAGCTTTTATGCCTTAAAGAGTTTTTCAGAGATGGTTTTAGCTTCTAAGTTTGAAAGCAAAAAAAATAGGGTATATGATATTTTTCAAGCAGAAATAACTTCAACGAGAACAGACGCCGTTGTTGTAAAACAGAACTTTTCAGAAATCGTGGATAATCCGGGGGAGCTTTTTAATAATCTGATAGAAAATGCTTATATTAATGGGAACGGGCGAATACGGGGCCGTTTTTACGGCTTAAAGAATGCTTCCGGGATGGTCGTAGCTTCTAAATTTGAAAGCGCGAAAGAAAAGATATATACTATTTTTCAGCGAGCTGCCGGAGAGATTGAAGAAGAAGTTATTATTACAAAAGTTATTTTGAATGATGAGGGAAGTGAGTTCCCGGTAAATTACGAAGAATACGGAAAGTTTGAAAATGCGGGAACTTCAGAATACATTTATCGTATAGATAAACCCGTAGAATTAACAAAGGCGGTTGGAGAAGGGATTTGTCCTAATACTACTTCAGTCAAGTTTGACCCTAATTTTGTAAAGATACGAAAAGAGTTGGTTAAAGTCGATCATTGGGAAATAATAAACAGCAGGGATTTATCTACCGCTTTTTATAAATGGTGTATGGCTCCAGAGCCTCCGGGTGTGAGGCAATTTTACATCGGAGACATATTAGAAAGAAGCGGTTTAATAAAACAGGCAGTAAAAGCTTACCACGCGGTCCTTGTGCATTTTCCGAAAACTGTGGCTTGGACATATTGGGAAACTCCCTGGTATGTAGGCAAAGCCGCTTTGTATCGCATAAAATTTCTTTTGAAAGAGCACCCGGAATTAAATTTAGAATTAAAGGATGCTTATTTTAAGATAGAAAACGGGACAGATAACGATATAAGAAACGATATTTTCATTGTTCATCCCGGACGATTGAAGAACCAATCTTTCAAAGATAAAGTTTTCCCTAAACATAAAGTTCGGAATTTTGGGAGGATAATAAAGACGCAAGGTATAGGTAAAATAAAGTTGATAAAGTATGAAAGCGGAGATTGGCAGCTTTTGGTGGATGATAAGCCGTTCATGATACAAGGGCTTACTTATTCTCCTACCCGGGTCGGAGAGTCTCCTGATGAAGGGACTCTTGCTGATTGGACTATTCAGGATGTAAATAATAACAATATTATTGATGCCCCTTATGAGGTATGGGTGGATAAAAATAGAAATAACGTCCAGGATAAGGACGAAAAAAGAGTAGGCGATTTTTATCTTATGAAAGAGATGGGAGTTAATTGTATAAGGCTTTATCATCAACCGTTTGAGCCTAACAAAAAGCTTTTAAAAGATATGTACGAGAATTACGGGATATATGTGGCTATGAGTGATTTCTTGGGGAAGTACGCTATCGGGAGCGGAGCTGATTGGGATCCGGGAACCGATTATGATAATCCGGTTCATCGGGAGAATATGCTTAAAAGCGTACGGGGAATGGTGGAGGATTTTAAGGATGAGCCCTACGTGTTAATATGGATTCTTGGTAACGAGAACATCTATGGATTAGCCTGCAATGCCGACAAAAAGCCTGCCAGCTTTTTTAAATTTGCTAACGAATGTGCGAAGTTGATTAAGGATTTAGATCCTTTAAAAAGGCCGGTAGCAATAGCTTCGGGCGATTCGCTTTATCTTTATATTTTCGGTGAAGAGTGCCCGGATATAGATATTTTTGGTACCAATTCTTACCGGGGAAAACATGGTTTTTTAGATCTTTGGTCAGAAGTAAAGGAATTATCAGGCAAAGCGGCAATGATTACCGAATACGGGTGTCCTTCTCTCGCCACAGGATATACCCGGGAAGAAGCAGAAGATTTCCAGGCAGAATATCATAGAAACACCTGGTTAGATATATATAATCACCGTTGTGGTTATGGTGAGGGTAATGTTTTGGGCGGGTTTGTTTTTGAATGGCTTGATGAATGGTGGAAGGCTTACGAACCCGGCTATCATGATAAAAAAGGTTTATTTAAAGGGCCTTTCTTAGACGGAGCTATGCACGAGGAATGGCTGGGGATATGCGGCCAGGGGAATGGGAAAGATTCCCCTTTCTTAAGGCAATTGAAAAAAGCTTATTTTACCTATAAAACCCTGTGGACAAAAGATAAATAAGACATTTTGGGACAAAACTGTTCTTTGAAAACTCTTAATAAAACAAAAGTTAGCCTTGATACTTGAAAACGTTTACAATAAAAAGGTATAATATATTTTTATGCTGAAAAAATAGGAGGTGTGGTATGAAAAGATTCCAAAAGGTAGTTGTGTTATTTAGCTTAGTGGCAATGGTCGGGGTTTTTGCTTATGCTCAGGATAAAACATTTTACGTCTATAGTGATAAGAGTGCTTCGGGAAACCATTTTATTCCTAGTGGATGGATGGGAGATTACGGGGATTTAAAATTTAATGACCAGGCTACAGAAGAAGCCGCGAGCGGGTCAACTTCGATTAGGATAACTTACAGTGCTAAAAAAGCTCAAGGCCAAGGTTGGGCTGGAATTTACTGGCAGTCCGCGGCTAACAACTGGGGATCAAGGCAGAGCGGTTATGATTTAACCGGGTTTAATAAGCTTATATTTAAAGCTAAAGGCAAAGAAGGCGGCGAAGTAATTACCAAAGTAACAGTCGGAGGTATTATCAGAGACGGACAGGGGAATATTTATCCTTATCCTGACACTCTGGATGTAGAGTATGGCCCGATAAAGTTAACTAATGAATGGCAGGAATATTCTATTAACCTGGCCGGAAAAGATCTTTCTTATCTTAACGGAGGCTTTTGTATTGTCTTCAATGCTGACCAGGCAGTTGAAGGGGGACAGACGCTTTACTTGGATGAGATTTATTTTAGTTATGATTGTCTATTAAAAGAAGAGGAGAAGGCTTTGCTTTTGCCTTTTTATGTGTACGCGGATAGTGCTTCTTTAGATAATCATTTCATCCCCAGTGGATGGATGCCGGCAACAGCCGCTCAGGATTTGAAAATGCAGATTAAATGGGAAGAAAGTCCTTTATCCGGAGATTCCTGTATAAGGATAGAGTATGTAAATAAATCCGGTACAAGGTGGGCAGGAATATACTGGCAGAATCCAGCGAATAACTGGGGGACTGTCCCGAAAGCCGGTTTTGACTTAAAAGAGGCTGGAAAATTAACTTTCTGGGCCAGAGGCGAAAAGGGCGGCGAGATAATTAATGAATTCAAAATGGGCGGTATTTCCAGCGGAGATCATATTGATTCCGATAGTGCCAGTATTGGGCCGATCCAGCTTACCAAGGATTGGAAAGAATATGAGATAGACTTAAGAGGTAGAGATCTTTCTTACGTAATAGGAGGTTTTTGCTGGGCTACAAATATTGACGTGAATGACCCTAATGGAATAGTCTTTTACCTGGATGAAATAAAATATGAGGAATAAGAAATATTTGATTTTTAAGGCAGGCATAATTTTTGCCTGCCTTATTTTTTTTACCGGGGCAGGGCCTAAAAAAGTAACCATAAAGAGGACGGGGAAGGGAGGTTATATCCTTCGGATTAACCGTAAACCTTTTATTGTAAAGGGAGTTATTTATAATCCTACTCCGGTTGGTGAAGGATACGACTATGATTTTTTTTCTGACCCCAATAAGCCCTGGCTTGAGGATGGGAAACTGATGAAGGAGATGGGAGTAAATACGGTGAGGATTTATTCCTGTTCCGAAGATTTGACGAAAGTTAAAGAGTTTATAAAAGATATGTATGAGAGATTCGGTATTTATACTATCATAGGAGATTGGCTGGGATTGTGGGAACACCCCGGGCCTAATTATGCTGATGAAGAATTCCGGCAGAGGACTAAAGAGTCTATTTTAAGAAAGGTAAAAGCGCTAAAAGATCAGGAAGGCCTTCTTATGTGGATTTTGGGCAATGAGAATAATTATACCTTTTCCGGAGGAATTGTTTTTTGGACTTCTCCTCAAGTAGAGAAAATTGAGAATTTACAAAAACGGATATTTAAAAAAGCCGAGATTTACTATTGTTTCGTGGATGAAATCGCGAGGGATATTAAAAAGATCGACCGCCATCATCCAATAGCTTTAGGCAACGGAGAAATAAGTATGTTAAATGTCGCGGCTCCTATATGTAAAAATGTCGATGCTTTAGCGATAATTTGTTACCGGGGTAAACGTTTAGGAAATTTTTTTGAAAATGTGAGGT
>JAGLUN010000054.1 GCA_023134705.1 Candidatus Omnitrophota bacterium
TTTTGTTTGTAATTCATTGCGTATTCAGGTGTTTTTCAAATGCATTTTCCCGGTTAACTTTTGGCTATTCAAAGAAAGTTCTTTTACTTTGCTGACAAAAAAATTCCCCCTTTCTATATAACTGGAAAACATGTCAAAACTGGAACACATAGGAGAAAAAAGGATTACATCTTTTTCTTCAGCTTCTTTAAAAGAAGAAATGACCGCCTTTTCCAGATCAAAAAACATCTCGATATTTTTGTGAAAGCTTAAAGATCTATTTATCTTTTCTCTTGCCTGCCCAAAAAGATTAATCTTTTTCACATTTTTTAAGAATGGTTTAATTTCAGAATAGTCTAATCCTTTATCTTTGCCACCGGCAATAAGAATTACCGAATCTTCTATATTCTTTAAAGCCCAGGCTGTGGAAGAAGGATTAGTGGCTTTAGAATCATTTATAAAGGTTATACCATTTATTTCGTTTACCACCTGCATTCTATGTGATAACCCCTTGAAAGAAGAAAAAATTCTCTGGCAGGCAGGCTTTGTAACTTCAAACACAGAAGCGATAGCAGCTGCGGCAGAAAAATTTTCATTCCCGAACTCATTATCAAAATATCTTATTCCGGCTTTAATACTTTTCCTGTCTATCCCAGAAGATATATTTTTGTTAATGACAGCGTAATCGGTTTTTTTCTGATTCTTAAATATATTCATCTTAGCTCTGACATATTCGGAAAAATTTTTATACCGGTCCAAATGATCAGGCTGTAAATTAGTAATACAACTGACATAAGGCTTAAATTCTATAATCGTTTCCAGTTGATAAGAACTTACTTCTAAAACCGAAATGCTGTTCTTTTCGGTATTCAAGGCTATCGAAGAAAAAGGAACACCGATATTGCCGGCAAGGTAAGAACTTTTATGCTTACTCTTTAAGACGAGATAAGTAAGAAAGGTTGTGGTAGTTTTCCCGTTGGTACCAGTTATAGCGATAATCTTTCCTTTGCTAAACCAACTGGCGAATTCCAGTTCGCCTACTACTAAAGTCCCCAACTCCTTTGCCAGGGTCATAACCGCTGAATTCTCTGTATATACTCCCGGGCTTAAAACAATAAGGTCGCTGCTCTTTATAAACTTTTTTGTATGCCCGCCAAATTCGAACTTTACTCCCTGATTACTGAAATTATCAATATAGGGTTTATAGAAAACTCCGAATGGATTAATTTCGGTAACCTTAACCTTCTTTCCTAAGGAAAGCGCGAGTTTGCATAAAGCCACCCCGCTTCGCTTAAACCCTACTACACATATCTCCTTAAAATTACTTTTCAGCTTCCTTAAATTCCGCATCTTATTCGTCCTTCGTCCGCGCGCTAAAAGATCGAAAATCGAAGATGGAAAATCGAAAATCGATTATCTATATTAATTTTTTATGGTCTTTAATTCAACTTTCTGACCTTCTCTCTTCTATTTTCCATTTTCTATCTTCTATTTTCTATTTTCGAGCATCCAGGATCTAAATCTTCTTCTGTCCTCCATTCTTATCTCAACTTCAAAGTGAGAAGCGCTAATGCCGCAAGCATAATCGAAACTATCCAGAATCTTATAATTATCTTGGATTCCGGATAACCTTCAATCTGAAAATGGTGATGCAAAGGAGCCGCTTTAAATAACTTCTTCCCTCTAAATCGAACAGAAATAATCTGAAGCATCACGCTTAAAGCTTCAACAACAAATATCCCTCCAGCAATAATAAGAAGAAACTCTTTTTTTGCAAATAAAGAAACAGCCCCTAAAAGCGCCCCTAAGGACAGGGCTCCGGTATCACCCATGAAAATCTGGGCCGGATAACAGTTATACCAAAGAAACCCCAAGGCTGCCCCAAAAATAGCCGAGCATAAGATAGTAAGCTCACCCGTATCTTTTATATACGGAATAAAAAGATATTGAGAAAATTTTATGTGGCCCGTGAGGTAACAAAGAACCGCGAGAACTAAAGATGTGGTAATTATACCTCCTATAGCCAAGCCATCCAGGCCATCAGTAAAATTTACCGCGTTAGAAGTAGCAATGATTACCAAACTTGCCCATAAAATGTAAAAATAACTTAAGTCTATGGCCAAATCCTTAAAAAAGGGCAAATCGAGCCGGGTAGAAATATCTTTATTTAAACAAATAATTAATCCCAGAACTACACCAGTGCCTATCTGGAAAATGAGTTTTTCTTTTCGAGATAAACCTTTACCCCTTTTTAGCTTAAGATAATCATCTCTAAATCCCAAAAGCCCCAGCATAAGCATAATCGACAAACAATACCACATAAATCCCACATCCCATCTCATCCAAAATAAAGCAGATATGAATACAGCCAGTATAATCATTATTCCCCCCATAGTAGGGGTACCTTTTTTATTCTTATGAAGATCCTCTAAATGAGGGTGACCATACATATCTATTTTTTCGCCAAGGTTAAATTTCTTAAAAATGTTCATCTTTCTTGCCTGCCGCCAGAGTAAAAAACTAAGTAAAAAGGCAGTAACAAAAGCACAACCACTTCTGAAAGTAATGTATTTCACTATATTAAAAACTGCCCAGTATTTACTTAAAGGATACAAAATGTGATATAACATCTTTAAATTCCCTCAACCTGCCAACTCGCCAACTCGTCAACTCACTAACTCGCTAACTCGCTAAACCATTTTAAAACTTCTCGATTATCTTCTCCAGCTCCATTCCCCTCGAACCTTTAAGCAGAATAAGATATTTTTTAATCCGGGTAATTTCTTTTAAAAAATGAACTATCGCCTTGTGAGAATCGAAATGAAAAACAGTTTTGCACCCCAATTCAACCAATTTCTTTTTTAAAAATAGACTGTATTCACCAATAGTTAAAACATAATCGAAATTACATTTATTAATTTCACGAGCCATAATCTTGTGATAATAAACACTTTTCTTCCCCAGCTCAAGCATATCTCCTATGACTGCTATTTTAGGCTGCGGTAAGGCTGCCACAACGCCTAAAGCCTCTCTTAAAGAAAAAGGGTTGGAGTTATAAGCATCATTTATAAAAATAGTCCCTTTCTTTACTCTTCTTTGCATGCGCATAGGAGGAAAAGCGGTGAATGACTGTAATCTTTCAACACAAAAGTCCAAATCCACCCCTAATAAGGTAGCCGTTAGAATCGCTCCCAGAGCATTATAAATGAAAAAATAAGCCGGGGTTTTAAGCCGTAAAATATATTTATTGTTTACTAAAAAAACTGACTCTCTTTGACTGGAGGAAACAAATTTCGCAAAGACGTGGGATTCTTTAGCTTTGCCAAACCAAAATATTCTGTTTTTTAGCTTCACGTTTTTCAAAAGGGAATCATCTCTATTCAATATACCTATAACATCTCTGTTCTTGGATAAAAGTTTTATCTTCTCCTTTAAGATATCTTTAAGTCTAGGCAGCCTTTCCGTATGAACTGGTTTTATAAAAGTAATTATACCCAAATCAGGCTTGCAAATATCGGTTAACCCTCCTATTTCCCCTGAGGAATTTGTTCCTAACTCCAAAATCAGGCAATTTTGCTTTTCCAATCTTAACAAAGTTTTGCATACTCCTAAAAAATTGTTCTCTGACTTCTTATTTTTTAAAACATTAAATTTATTACCTAAAAGACAGGACAACATCTCTTTGGTAGTAGTTTTCCCCACAGATCCGGTAATAGCAATCGTCTTAGGATTTTCACTTTCTCTTAAATGGCGGCTGATTGTTCCTAAACTGGAAAATGTATCCTTGACTATAAAAAAACAAGCATTTAAATTATCGCAGTACTTTTTTTCTTCGCTTATAATCAAACTTGCCCCTTTGGAAACAGCTTCCTTTATAAAACAGTGTCCATCAAAAAGACTTCCTTTAATAGCGATAAAAGCTTCGTTCTTTTTTAACTCTCGTGAATCCATAGAAAATCTATCCGGACACCGGTAAAAGCTTTTTCGGATCACTTGTTCCGGCTTCAACAATTTAACCAAGTTATTAAAGGTTAGCTTTTTCATTTATGGGCTATGCGCTTTGTGCTAAATTGCTGAGACAAAATACACGAAATAATCAAGATACAAGAAACAAGATACAAACAATAATCAATAACCAAATGGATAATAACCAAACAGAAAAGAACAAGGATATTTGAATATTGAATATTGAAAATTTTTCGCCAAAGGCGAATCCGCCTAAACAAAATTTATTAAGGTGGCGGAGAATATTGTTTGGTTATTGCATCTTGCCTGTGCCCGTAAGGGTATTTCTTGGTTATTATTCAGTGCATTTTGCGCTTTGTACTTTGCACTATGAGCTTTTTTTACTAAGTAATTCTCTTATAACTTCTTGATCTTTAAAGGGAACTCTTTTATCCCCTACAATTTGATAATCTTCATGACCTTTCCCCGCCACAAGAACAGCACAATCTTGGTTCTTTTTCATCTCCAAGGCAGTACTAATTGCTTCTTTTCTATCCAAAATTATAGAACAATTATTTTTTTTAAATCCTTCTTTTATTTGGCAACTAATTTCATAAGCACTCTCGCTACGGGGGTTATCTGAAGTAATAATACTGAAATCAGCCAAAGAAGAACAAATTTCTCCCATAAGAGGCCTTTTCCCCCTATCCCTGTCTCCACCACAGCCAAAAACACAGATCATTTTTTTATATCCAGCTTCCTTCAGAGCATAAAGAACTTTCTCTAAAGCCTGAGGAGTATGAGCGTAATCCACAAACACATCTTTATCGATAGCCTCGAGTCTTCCACAAGGTGCACCAAGCCGGGGAAGAAATTCTAAAATCGCTTCAAGATCAATCCCTAAAGAAACGACTGAAGATATTACCGCCAACAGATTTGAGACATTATGTTCGCCTAAAAGAGGAGTTGTCACCTTAAATTTCACTTTTCTGTAATCTAAAATAAATTCCGTGCCTTTTTTGGATATTTTTATACCGCGCGCCTTAAAATCAGCATTCGCCTTAATAGCAAAAGTAATTTTTTTATTCTTTATCTCTGTTAAAAGCCTTCTTCCATAAACGTCATCCAAATTTATAAAAGAAACAGCTTGACTGTTTTGTAAAAATAATTCTTTCTTTGTCGTGAAATAATTTTTCATGGTTTTGTGATAATCTAAATGGTCCCTGGTTAAATTAGTGAATACACATTGAGAAAAAGCTATACCCTGAATTCTTTCCTGGTTTATACCATGAGAGGAAACTTCCATCACTACATATTTATTATTATCCTCACGCATTAAGGAAAAAAGCTTTCGCAAAGAAAGATAATCAGGAGTTGTATAAGACGATTCTACTTTCCTATTTTTTAAATAATAATTTACTGTTCCGATAAGAGATGCAGATCCTTCTAATTGCATTAAGAGAGTATAAATTAAATAAGCGATTGTGCTTTTACCGTTAGTTCCGGTAATACCTATGAAGTTAAGGCTTTTCTGGGGGTAATCATAGAACAAATCAACCGCTCTTCTAAATTCCCCGGCTATATCTTCCAGATATATTATTGGTTTACGCTTTATAAACGAAGAAATTATATCTTTTTTCTTTTTTTCTCCCAGGAATACGCATACTTTATCCTCTATGCTCTTAAGCGCATTAAAGATATCAAAAGATTTACCTTCAATAATAAAAAACATATCTCCCTGAACAACCCGCCGGGAGTCCCGGCTGATTCCTCTCAGTTCTAAATTGCCTACATTACTATCTAATCGAATATGAGGGAAAAGCTTTTCTATCTTCATCTCAAAAAATATTCAAAATGTTTTTCCTTTGTTTTTTTCTATCTACATTAAGCCAAAAAAACGCGGTTGGAAAAGCGGATTATATGTAACTTGCTTTATTGATTTATGTCATAGAACTTATCATCTGCACAAAAAAGTTTACTGCATTTTTTCGGTCAATTTGCGTGCAATTTGCGCTAATCCGCGTCTCCCCTAATCCTTCGTGGATTCCTGCCTGCAACAGGCGGGCGAAAAATATTATGGTTTCATTAAATACCAAACATCCAGGAGGGGAATCTTCCCTATTTTAAAAAACAATCTATTGCTATCAGGAAGGGCCTGAACCTTCTAAGGCATTTTTAGTCAGAATATTTTTATATTCCAGATATCTTAAAGATTCTTCCCCGATTTTCTTAAATAAGGGTGCTGCTACTACCCCGCCAAAGTGCGACTTAGACGGTTCATCAACACTTACTGCGATAACAAAAGAAATTTCTCCCCTTTCCACAAAACCTATAAAGGAAGCTCTGTATTTAGTGGGCGAATATCTGTGAGATTTCAAATCAAACTTTTGAGCAGTGCCGGTTTTACCGCCTACTTTAGCGTTTTCTATTCTAGCTCGTTTTCCAGTTCCTTCTTCCACTACCTCTAAAAGAATACTTTTCGCTTTTTTACTCGCCCACAAAGGTAAAACCCTTTTTTTTACGACCTCTGCCTCAAGAAGAAAACCGTCACGCCAGATTTTTTTCATTAAATAAGGCCTTACGAGGTTGCCACCGTTAGCAATAACTGCCATAGCACAAGCTAACTGAACTAAATTAACACCTATCTCCTGACCGATAGGAATAATATAATGAGAAGTGGAACTCCATTCGCTAAGAGGCTTTAGGCTTCCTCTTATTTCTCCCGGCAAATCTATATTGGTTTTATTTCCAAAGCCGAGCTTTTTTATGTACTGATAAAAGGAATCTTCTCCCAATTTATTCGAAATCTTCGCAACTCCGATATTGCTTGATTTCTTAAAAACTTCTCTAAAACTAAGCAATCCATACGGCTTCCAATCGTGAAGAATAGTTCCTGGGATTTTATACCTCCCATTCTCACAAAATATAATATCTTTATCGGAAAACTCTTTTTTCGCGATAGCTGCCATTAAAGTTACTATTTTGAATACTGAACCCGGTTCGAACATATCCGTTATTGCTCTATTCCTCCGCAGGTCAAACGGAAATTCTCCCATGCGATTGGGATCAAAAACAGGATAGTTCGCCAAGGCTAACACTTCTCCGGTAAAAGAATCTATAATTACCACTGAACCTGCTTTTGCGGAAAATTTTTCTATAGTTTCTTTTAAAAAAGTTTCTACCCAATACTGAATCTGCGCGTCTATAGTCAGGGAGATACTTGCCCCTGGCTGAGGATGAAAAGTCTGAGGAGAAAAAACAAGCTTAGAAGCAGAAGAATCCCTTAGAATGGAAACACCCCCTTGTTTCCCCCTTAAATAACTATCATAAAAGAACTCCAATCCCTCTATCCCCCGATTATCAATATTGACACCCCCCAAAATATGGGAACCAATGGTATTCTGAGTATAAAACCGCTTTTTTTCCCGGATGAATCCCACACCTTCTAAATCTAAATTCGCCAACTTTTCTTTATCTTTCCAGGGTATTTTTCGCTTAATCCAGACAAATCTCCGGGGCAGACTTAATTTCTTTTTCAGAATATCTTTATCAACTTCTAAAATTTCCGACAAATATTCAGTAACTTTATTTTTGTCATTGATCAATTCCGGGTCGGCATAAACAGAATAAGTGTTTATACTTTTAGCTAAAATTCTTCCCGCTCGGTCGTAGATTATCCCTCTATCTCCTTCGAAAGATATGACCGTGACATATTGAGAATCCGCCAGGCTTTTGAAAAATTCCTTAGCAAATACCTGAAGGTAGGTTATCTTGAAAAGAATACATAGGAATATAAAGAAGAAAAAAGAAAATACAGTATATACTCTAAAATTACGCTTTAGATACTTCACATTTTATACTAAATTGTCTTATTTTTTGCCTTTACCGGAAAAATGCATTCAAGAAAATCGCTTTGCGACAACTTTTAGGAATTTTTCAGTGGTTAGGAAAGTTTTACCTGTGCCCGCAAGGGTATACTTTCCTATACCATGAAAAATACCTGGATACGCAA
>JAGLUN010000055.1 GCA_023134705.1 Candidatus Omnitrophota bacterium
CCAAGGGCATCGCTGGGTAGCTACGTTCGGATGAGATAACCGCTGAAGGCATCTAAGCGGGAAGCTTACCCCAAAACTAAGAATCCCTCTCCGGCTTTATGCCGGGGTGAAGGCCGGTGGAAGACTACCACTTATATAGGGTGCAGGTGTACGCACAGTAATGTGTTTAGCCGAGCACTACTAACGGCCAATCGGCTTGATACCCTCCTAATTTTTTCGTAATGCGTATTGCGTAATACACCACGCGTTTTTTTAATGTTGTGGCAATATTTTTCGCAATAAGCATTACGTGGTATTCATAAATGGAATATATTGCTGGACGCTCATACCGGAGAGGTCACACCCGTTCCCATTCCGAATACGGCAGTTAAGCTCTCCAGGGCCGATGGTACTGCACTCGCAAGGGTGTGGGAGAGTAGGTCGGTGTCCGGCTTTTTTTTTAGACGCAGATGCATGCCGATTTTCGCAGATAGAGAAGACGCGATGATTGCAGATTTTCCGCGCCTTTGGTGGAAATACGGATTCTTACGAATAAAGATTGTACTTGATTACAATCGGGCTTCTTGATTAACCAAAAATGCAGCAGGCTTTTTTGTGCGGATGATAAGTTCTATAACATAAATCAATAAAGCGAATTACACATAATCCGCTTTTCCAACTGCATCCTTGGATTAAATACTCCTGAATTGATGTTTAACCTTCCTAATTCTTCAAGCGAAAAGGTTTATACCATATTAGAATTGAATAATACTGTCCGTGGAGTCATTAGGTCCGGATTTCCGGAATATATCTGGGTATGCGGAGAAATTAAGGATTTAAGGGCGAGTAAAGACAGAAGACATATTTACTTTGATCTTATCCAAAAACATCCCAAAGCCAATGAAATAATCGCTAAAGTAGGTGTGGCTATTTTTCAGGGCAGAAAACCCCGCATTTTTAAACGCATTGAAGAAACCGATGGCGCTTTTGAATTAAAGAATGATATCGAGGTTAAATTTTTATGTGAGATTGATCTTTATCCTAAGTCAGGGCAATATAATTTAATAGTTGTAGACATTGATCCGGTTTATACTTTAGGCAAATTTGCCCAGAACCGGCAGAAAATAATCGAGGAATTAAAAAGAAAAGGCCTTGTTGAGAAGAACAAAATTTTACCTTTACCGTTGGTCCCTTTAGATATCGGCTTAATAACTTCTTTTGGCTCAGCGGCCTATTACGATTTCATAAGTGAATTAAAGGCAACCGGATATGGATTTAAAATATTCGTTTTTGATGCGCATATGCAGGGTAAACTTGTTCAGAAAGAGGTAAGGGAAGCCCTGGAATTTTTTAATAACCTCACAAAAAAGCCGGATTTAATCGTTATAACCAGAGGCGGAGGTTCTAGCGCTGATTTAAGCTGGTTCGATAACAAACTTATTGCTTATTCGATAGTTGCCTCAAAGTTTCCTGTTATCTGCGGCTTAGGACATGAAATTAATACCACGATTACGGATTTAGTGGCGCATACTTCTTTAAAAACTCCTACCAAAGTCGCTCAATTTCTTGTAGAAAAAATTGAAGCATTTTTAGAGCAGATAGAATATTTTGAGAAAGAGATTCGGGATTATTCTGATTCTATGATAGAAAAGGGGAAGAAAAATTTGCGTTCAACAGCAATTGAGTTTGAATCAGCGGTTTTAAAATATTTTAGGGATCACCGGTCTCATCTTGCTGAGAGTAAAATTAATTGTTTAAATTTTTCCCGCTATATTATGAATTATAAAAAAAGAGAAATTTCTGACTCCTTGAAATTTTTGAAATTGTCGGCAGGAGATTTTTTAAAGAAAAATTATCAGGCGATAAATTATGCTCAGGAAAAAATAAATTTACTTAATCCGGAAAATATTTTAAAAAGAGGTTATTCCATTACTTTAAAGGATTCAAAAGCACTTAAAGACGCTGCTTCTTTAAGTAAAGGAGATATTATAAAGACGGTTTTTTTTAAGGGCAGAGCGGTATCTTCGGTGCAGAGTACCGAAGACGCGGATTAAGAATAGACAGACTTCAGGAGAAAGGAAGGACGACCGTTCACTTCGTTCACTCGGACGAGGGACGAAAGGACAAAAGACATGTAGGGTAAAGGCATGTCTTTGCAGGTCGCAATATTAAAGAAAACGTAAGTCTCATTGAAAGAGAAACCTGGATAGTTCCGACTCGCGGAAGATGCGGTGAAATTCTCTTTGATAATTTCACAGCGCTCGTCGGAATCAATTCAACTAAGGTCTTTTTCTGCGCCTTTGGCTTGAAAAAGACTAAGTCTCATTGAGGAGAAAGAGATGAAGAAAAAAGAGATTAAGTATTCGGAAGCGGTGGAGGAACTGAACGGAATCTTAGAGGATTTGCAGTCGGAAAAAGTTGATGTTGATGAGCTTTCTTCAGGAGTTAAGAGAGCAATAGAACTTATAAGGTTCTGTAAGGAGAAAATCCAGAAGACAGAGTTGGAGGTAACCAAAGTAATAAAAGAATTTGAACAGGAGCTTCCGGAAGGAGAGGCAGAGAAGAAGTAAGGGGACTGGGAGGTTTAATTATGAGGATAAAAGAAACGGTTATTTCTTTGTATCTAAGGATGACTATACTTTTAGGGCTTCTTTTTGCCATAGTCTATGCTTTTGTTTCTATTTTTATGTCTGCTATGGGAATATCCAGTTTCGCTTTTTATGTGATTTTCGCTGTTTTTATAGTAATCATTCAGTATATGGTCGGGCCGAAGATAGTGGAATGGACAATGAGAGTTCGTTATCTCAATAAGGGAGAATTACCCGAGGTTCAAAAGATGGTGGGAGAATTAGCAAAAAAAGCAAAGATTCCAGTTCCCCGTATAGGGATATCCGGAATGAATCTGCCTAATGCTTTTGCTTTTGGCCGCAGTTTAGCTGACGGCAGGGTCTGTGTGACCAAAGGAATTTTAAATCTTCTTAACCGCGATGAGCTCAGAGCGGTTTTAGGCCATGAGCTTTCGCATCTTAAAAACCGGGACGTTTTATTTATAACCTTTCTTTCGGTAATCCCTTTAATCCTTTACCGGATATTTTTTCATCTGGTTTTCTTCGGCCGGTATTCACGGAGAAGAGATTCCGGCGGATACATGCTTTTAATCGGCCTGCTCGCCTTCATTTTTTATTTTATCACCAATCTTTTAGTCCTTTATGCCTCAAGGATAAGAGAGTATTTTGCTGACCGGGGTTCGATAGAATTAGGCAATTCCCCCCATGCTTTAGCTACCGCTTTATACAAGCTTGTTTATGGCGCGGCCAGAGTACCGGCTGAGAATTTAAAAGAAATAGAGGGAGTAAAAGCATTCTTTCTTAATGATTTATCTAAAGCAAAGAAAGAGATCCGGGAGTTGTCGGCTTTGGATTTGGATCATGACGGGACTATTGATCCATTTGAATTAAAAAAAATAAAATCCCAGGAGATAAAACTTAAAACTACCGATAAATTAATGGAATTGCTCAGCACCCATCCTAACATGCTGAAACGGATAAAACATTTGGCCGGTATAAAGTTGGGATAACAGTACCTTTTTTGAGCAACACGTCTGTTTACCCTCCTGCTGGTCAGGAATAAGTAGGCAATGCCTAAAAAATCCATCAGACACAGACAGCAGAAAAAAGTTACCACGTCACCAGATACCAGATTTAACCGGGAAAATTTCTTTGCAAAGGCGTTTCAAAGGGCCCACCTCCGGTGGAAAAGCTTATAACATCCGGCAAGATAAAGAATTGGACAAAAGGCGGTTGTATGAAAAAATACGCGGCATTTTCCCCGGTTACCCCGGCTTTTTACCCAAATACCCTTACAGGCACAAGCAGGCACAGGCCAAATTTTAAAAGGAAAATTTGGGGGCTGGCCCGTGCGAAGCCTCCCTGTTAGGAGATTCGGGCAAATAATGCCTATTGCATTATCTAGTTTAACCGGAAAATACGGCTGCATTTTTCCGGGTAAACTGTTGAAATAACCCGGTTTTTGCTGGATTTTGATGAATTTTGCGGGTTTTGGAGTGAGTAAAACAAAAGTTGGCTTTCTTGCCTTGAAAAACCTTATCAAAAATGGTTTAATTAAATGCTAGGATCTTATTAGGATACTATTTAAGCTCTTTTATTTACCAGAAAAGGCCACGGAAAAGGTAAGTGGCCTTTTTTTGTTTTTATAGGATATATATAAGAAAAATAAGGCTTTTCCCGCTCTTTAAAAATTTGTGAGTGACTGAATTAATTTGGAATCTCGAAAAGGTAATCTCGATGGAAACCGGCAATAATTTCTTTAACCGGGTGAATCTCGAGAGCACAAAGCCATGGGTTTTCTTAGATGCAGATTAAGGTGAATCAGAAGCGGATCTGCTTACCCGCCTCTGCGGGCGTTTAGGGAAGGAAACACAAATCTTCGCGGATGATTTAACTTGTGTTAAGTTATGTATTTGAGAAAAAAGCCGGGCTGCCGAAGGATTTTAGTTGAAGGCAGTCCGGTTTTTTTTATAACTTGAATTAAGAGGCAAAGGAGCTTATTGACAAAAATAAACAGCAGCTATATACTAAATCTAGAGAGACGAAAATGAAGAATATATTCAAATGCGTATTAATTTGCTTGACCGTAATTTTTCTTTGCCCATTAAGACTATGGGCCGATTTTGGTCTTTCGGTAATTCCTTATGAGAGTGGTAATAATTTAAGGTTTGGCAGAGTTGATGAAGGCTCTTTAATTAATAAGGAAATAAAGATAAGAACTACTGGCAGCGGCGGTGTTCGATATCAAGTATTCCAGAGGGTTCTTCAACCGTTTGTGAATGAGCGGGGCGAAAGGCTGGATATGGGCATTGTAACTTCTTATATGATAGCAAACTCTAATTCGGGCGGTACGCTTTATCAGCAAACCTCTACAAATTTATCTTATAGTGATCAGCTTCTTTATTCTTCCAATTCCGCAGGTGATAGTGATTCGTTTCGGGCGATTTATACAGCACAAGGAGATAGATTAAATACTTCGGGGAATTTTATTGGGAAAATTATTTATACCCTTCGTCCCATAGGAGAAGGCACTGAGCAGACATATATTCTTGATGTTCTTCTGGAGGCATCAAGGGAATTTCGGATAACAGTAAGAGGCTCTTCCGGGGAGCGTTTAGTGCGTTTAGCTACCCATAGAGCAAGTGAGCAAAAGGGGTATATAACCTTATCTTTTGAAGGTAAAAGAAGCGGAAAATTGGAAATTTATCAGGAAATTGTCGTTTTCCCCCAGAATGAACGAAGAGAAGAGATCAAAGGGGATTGTATCCGGTTTTTTACCACAAGTGAAAATAAAGCGCGTCATTATTATCCGGAGGCTTCTCCTTTAAAGAAAGGGAAAACCCTTGTTTATTCCACAGAAAAGGGTAATGATGAAATCGCGATAAATTTTATTTTAGATGAAGACAAAACATTAAATCAAACAGCAGGAATATATAGAGGCAGAATAACTTATCTTATTGAGGGGGGTGGGCTTCAGGAAACTATTCCCGTAGATATAGAAATAGTGATAGAGCCTGTCTTTGAAATGAATGTGAAGTTTCCCAAAGAAGGGCTGCGTTTCTTTAATATACATCCTACATCCGGGCCGGTAATTAAAGAAGCCGTTGTGACGGTACATACAAACTTGGGACAGCCGTATGTAGTGACTCAGAATATACGCTCACCTCTTATTACTGAGAAAGGCAAAAAAATTCCTTCAGAGTTATTTACGATTAAAGAAGAACTCGTTAATCAAAAAGGAGGAAGAATAGCGTTCGAGGAGTTTGTCCCTGTTCCACAGGGAGAGGCTCCGTTGTTTTTTTCTGATCAGCGGGGAAGTTCCGCACAATTCAGAATATTTTATAAGCTTACACCGAATTTAAAAATCGCCGCAGGCACGTATTCAATGATAGCGGAATATTCTTTAGGGGAAAGATGAAAAAGTGGGTGAATTTTAAAGTAACTGCCGTAATGCGGGAAATTAGTTTTTTCGATTTTAATAAAGGCTGGAAATTAAACGGGGGGTGGAAGAGATGAGAAGTTTAAATGTAAAATTTATCTTGGTTGCTGCTTTGTGCTTTTTGTTTGGTATAAGTGTGTTCGCTAATAGTGTTGACTTTGGTCTGGAGGTTGATATGCCGCGGGCTACTTCAATAAAAGCGACGTTGTCCGAAATTGATAGCGCAGGTACTGAAACACCAGATGATGATACTTGGGTAGAAATTGGGCAATATGAAAGTGGAACGGTACCGATTGATTTTACTGGCGGAGGACATACCATGGAGGAACAGTTTGATCCGCAGGGGGAGTCATTGGGGATTTTTCTTACAGGCTTTTATTATGCGGTTGATGTAACGCCTGTAGGCGGCGGTTGGGATCCTAGCAATGTAGGGTTGACTTTAGCTTATGCGCCGGGAGCAAAAGATTTTGCCGATCACGCGACAGCAGGTTTGGTAAGAATAATTTATGATCCTGATACAGGATTAGGTGTGCATGCCGGAGGTGTGGAAGCTACTCTCTATAATTTGCGTAGTCTTCCTAGCTTAGTTCCTTATTCTTATGTCGAAGAAGGATGGTTAAGGATCTATATAGGTTTAGCGACAGGATCTGATGCTGAGGAGGCTCTTGGAGTTACGCCTTTTACTGCGGCAACAGAAGTAGGCGAATATACGGGAACCTTAACGATTAGTTATTCCGCGATGTAAATTTGAATATAATCCCCGGGAGCGCGCGAAAGCTTTCGGTTTTCCGGGGATTATTCATCTAATTTAAGCTTATTAATTTTGTCAAGTTTATTTTAAAAAGTTTCCTTAGCGCGTGTTTTTGTTTATTCTCCTTAGTATTATTATGAAGAAAAGGATTTTGTTTTTCTTTTTTTTATTTTTGATCTCAACCGGCACGAGCCATTTTTACGCTTCTGCCCAGGTAGTTTTAAATAGATCAAAAGTAAAAGTTAGGATTAGTCCGGGCAAGACTATTTCAGGCTCTATTACAGTCACTAATAATTCTAAGGTAGCCCTTCCTCTGAAAGCGTACTTTGAAGATTTCCTGTATGTGCCTCCTTATGATGGGACTAAAAAATTCCTTCCCGTAGGTTCTACTGAGCATTCATGCGGAGAATGGATAAATTTCTCACCACAGGAATTTATCATCCCTGCCTTTTCAAAACGTGAAATTAATTACGTTATAAAAGTTCCTCATGATATATCGGGCGGCTATTACGGAGTTCTGTTCTTTCAGAAGGCTCCCGAGCTATCCCCGGAAGTCCCCGGATTGGAGATTATTGTCAGGGTGGGGTGTTTATTCTTTCTTGAAGCCGAAAGTAGGACTAAGGAAGCCAGTTTAAAAGATGTTTTTGCTGAAAGCGGCTGCTTGAAACTCTATTTCGCGAACCAGGGAAGCACAATTTTAGTAGCCAGTTCTGTTTTTTATATTATGGATGCCGAAGGCATGGTTATAGATAGAGGTGAAGCTGGGAATTTTTACCTTCCTCCAAAAGAGAAGGCTTTATTTTCCATACCGGTTAGTAAAAATCTTTCCCCGGGAAAATATATCCTTGTATTAACTTTTGATTTGGGAGAAAGAGACATCCTTGTTAAAGAAATAGATTTTTCAAAAGATAGCAGGGGAAATATCAGTATTCTGGAGGTTAGAGACTAATTATATCGTAGCTGATAAATAGATATAAAGTGTTGAATATATTATATGTGGTAGTGGCAATTGTTTTTGTAGAGCATATTATTGATGAACAGAAGAGTGTATGAGGAAAAAAATATTTATTACGGTAACGGTTTTAATCCTGTCTATATTATTTCTAACTTTCCCTTCGTTTGTTTCTTCTTCTGAACACCTTTCATATTTATACCTTGTTGAATTGGGAAAGGACGCGCTTGCTGAGCGTGATTATGCGGAAGCAATACATTATTTTGAGCTTGCCTGTCAAGTTGATCCTTTTTCTGAAGAGGCCCGTTTTTATATCAATTTTACCAAGAGGTTAAAAGATGGCCGGTTGGAAGATATCTCCCCTTTGAAAAAGGAAATTACAAAATCTTTCCGGGAGAAAAGCGATGAGAAGAACGGTCTTAAAAAAAGAAAAGAGGGGGTAATAAGTAGAACGCTGGATCTTTTTGAAATGGGGCGGGTTAGAAGAGAAAAAGATAAAGCAGAAAGGGTATTTAAAAGGAAGAGCGCGGAATTGGAAGAAATCGGCGTATTTGAATATAAAACCACAGGCGTGGAAGACGGGAAGATATCGAAAAGAAAATCTAGATTGATTGATAAAACTTTGGCTTTAATTGAAAAAAAGATTGCTAAAAGATCGAAAAAGTCCGTTTCCGCCGAAAAGAAGGGGTTTAAAAAAACCAAAATTCTTCTTTTGACCGATGAGCTTTGGGCACAACAGCCAGTAACTACCTTTGAACTTGAAATAGGTGAATCTTTTATTTTAAAAGGAAATAATATAAAGCGGTTCCTTGTGATTTCTCCGGACTTGTTAGAAATAGAGAAGATTGATGGGAACACTCTGAATGTTTCTTCCGGCGCGAGGAAAGGCACTACTTATTTTCATGTCTGGGATGAAAAAGGGCGTTGGACTTTTTATATTAACTTGGTTTTCCTTCCGGATATACAGTATCTTGTGGGAAAAGACATGGTTGAAGAAATGGTTGACCCCTTTATTTTTAATTATTCAGCTGATTGGAGTTCTTATTCCCGGGGCAAAAGCCTGGACGCTATGAATCGACAGAGTTTATCTTTTTCTCAATGGGTACAGTTGCTTGGAGAAACTCCTTATGGAGAATTTGACGCTTCAGCTGCATTCGTTAAATTTAAAAAGACTACGGAAGTCAGTACTTATACAGTAGGTTTGACTGACGGAAGAATAGGAAATTTCAAGAATTTTGATTTAAGAGGGTTTGATTTTTATAAAAGTTTTTCTTGGTTTTCCCTCCCAGGGGTAGGGATGAGAGGTGTATTATTGGAGGGTAAGATAAATGACTTTTGGGGATATGATTTTGTGTGGGGAAATAGGAAACCGACTTATGGATTCGTTACCGCGGGTTCGACCAAAAGAAGGAAAGAATACCTTCAGGGCATGAAATTAATTTTTTCTCTTTCTCCGGAGAACGAGTATTCTTTTAATTACGCCCGCGGGTATGGTTCTGAACGTGACAAAAGCCTTAATGATCAGGTTGTCGCTTTACAGGTTGACCAGAATATCGGGGATATAAACCTGAGTTCTGAATACGGTTTTAACGGAGACAGTTCTGCCGCTATTTTTAATTCCTCTTTAGGCAGAGATAATCTTATCTTAAGATTCGATCTTCGTGACATAGAAAAAGACTATACGACTGTAACCGGCCGAGCGGCGGGGCAAGGGGAAGTAGGCTGCAGGGCTGTAGTAGAATATACTTTCCCTGATTCTTATATCCGATTTATTTCCGACGCTGACATGTATAGGGATAGAACACAGTTAAATCCCGATAACAGGGAGAAGTTTAATCTCAATTGGAATTCGTCGCTTTACATTCCCCTTTCTTCTTCTTCAAACTGGATGTCAAGCTTTTATTATTTAGATACGCCGGGTTTATATTCTCCCCGGGAAGATATTAGGATTAACAATACTTATTCAAAAAGGATGGGAATATTCGGTAATAGAGATTTGTCCTGGTTTTTAGGTAATACTTACCAGAGAAGCAGGTCGTCTTTATCGCCCGCGTCGGATCATAACCGCTATTCGTTATTCGGAGGAATGCAGTTTCCGCTTATTGAAGATCTTTCTTATTTTTTGAATTATGAATCTTTTTGGGTTGAAGAGTGTATCAGTGGCACAGAATACTCTCCCCGTGCTTTAACAACAGGAATTAATTATTACAAACAGTTTTTTTCTTCATTATCCGGCAGTTTGAATGTGTCCTATCGGGACGAAGAAAATACCGAGGGATTGTTTAGTTTTCTTGCCGGAGAAGACAGCCTTAGGGTGAATTTAGGCTTGACTTACCGGCCTTCTTCGGATTTTGAGTTTTTCATTAACGGATCTGTAACTGACATATGGGCGGAAAATCCTGGTAGAGATGCGTATAATACTTTCGACATACGCTGGGGTATACGTACATCCTGGGATTTTCCTTTTCGCTGGAATCCACAAGGGGAAGTTAAAGGAGTTGTTTTTAAAGACATGAATGGAAATATGGAAAAAGATGAGGATGAAGAGGGAATCCCGGGTGTAAAAGTAAAGGTTGGCAAAGAAGAAGTTATTACCGATGCGGGCGGAGAGTATAATGTTAAAATAAAAGCAAAAAGAGTAACGGTTACTGTAGATATTGAAAGTGTTCCTGAAGATTATGTTTTTTCTACATCTCCTCTTGAAACTATTGAAATTGTTCACAAAAGAAGCTCCCGGGTTGATTTTGGCCTTACCACCCAGTCGGGAATTTACGGTGTAGTCTTTTATGACGCGGATAATGACGGAAAGCCGGGTATTGATGATATTTTTCTCTCTGAGGTGAAGATTATTCTGGATGAATCAAATATTGTTAGCACGAACTCCGAAGGAACTTATTTCTTTAGAGGGCTTGGTCCGGGAAAGCATACTTTGAAAATAGACATTAATTCCATACCTTTGGAGTATTTACCACGGATTAAGGTGGTTAGTGAAATAGACCTTTCCGAGGGGAAAACCTATATTTTTCATGTCCCTTTAACTAAGAAAGATTAACAAATTTTGTTTGAGCCCGATTTTATCGCGATTGCAATATAGTTTGAAGGCAGTAAAGAGAGAATTCTTAATGCCTGTCGGCAATCCCGGGAGAGGCTTATTTCGCAACGATTGTTTTTACGAGAACACGTTTCCCTGCTATTTCCTTTTCTTCAAAACTAATGTTTTTATTTGTTGATTGATTGATGTTTTCTGTCTTGTTATTCTGCATATCGGCGGTGATTACCGCAGGCATGGTTACCCGCAGCGTCATTGAAACCGTGTTCGCGTTCACAAATCCCTGAAAAAAACATAATATGCCGAAGGTTAAAATTATTCTTTTTACCATTTTTCACCTCTTTTTTTATAACTACCTTTAAGAAAAACAAGCAAAGGCATAAAAATTATAATTATGGATCCAATAATGGATTTAGTCATCCGTCCTCCCTTTTTATAAAATTTTTTTGATTATTTTTATCCATTAGTTTTTCGACTAAATCATTACCGACGATGTTTAAATTTTTGGATGCCCGGATTATTTCTCTGATTATTTGAGAACGCGGAATTTTTTTTCCGGTAGAGAAATAGATGTCTTTTGTTATTTTATCCAGAAAATCGAGTTCCTCCCGGCTTACAAAAGAAACTATTTTGTGAAAGAATTCTTTTTTTTCCATCTTTTCTCTCCGGCTAAATACAAATAAAAAACCCTTCAGGCAAATTTTGAACCTAAAGGGTTTGATAAATAAAAATCCCTAAAGCAATTTTTAACGGCCTTAGGGCTTTAAATTCATATCTCTTTGGTAACCTGCCTACCCTTGAATTACGTCAAGGGCGCACGGCTTTGCCCTGAACTGCACGGAGTTCAGGATCATGAACCTTATTGGTCCATGACGCCCCAAAGTTTCCTTTGGTTTGCCTTTATCAGTAGACGCCAAATTGTCAATCCACTTTAAAACATAACATATTTTTTGCCAAAAAACAAGGGGGTAAAAGAGTAAAAAGGCCTTTTTACCGGATTGAAATAGGGATATAAGCTTTGGACATTTTCCAAAACTTGGGATTAATTTGGGTTTTTCCTGCTTTCCCGATAAGGGGCTAAAAATCCATTATAATCCTTTGTGTCTCATTTATTCTCCTTCGACGGATAGCAAGAGAGATATTACCCCCGTATTAGGGATAACCATGAAAATCCCAGTGATTCGCTGATAATTTATTTTGTTTATTTTGTTTGACAAATTCAGGAAATGTGATATAAAATTTATCTATGAAAAAGACAAAGTTTTATAATGATGTTGAGAGAAAATGGGTTCTAATCGATGCTAAAAATGAAGTTTTGGGCAGATTAGCTGTCCGCATTGCCACAATTCTGCAGGGGAAAAATAAAGCTGTTTATACTCCTAATTTTTTATGCGGTGATCATGTAGTAGTAATAAACGCCGGGCATATACGGGTTACCGGAAATAAGTTAAAAGCAAAATTATATGATACATATTCTGGTTACCCTAGCGGACGCAAAGAAATGACTTTGGATGAGTTAATACGGAAAAATCCCGTTAAGTCACTTCATCTGGCAGTAAAAGGTATGCTTCCCAAAAATGTTTTAGCGAAGAAAATGCTAAGAAGCTTAAAGATTTATCCTCAAGGCGAACATCCTCATATTGCCCAGAGTCCTTTAAAAACGGTTTAAGATGGAAACAACTGATAAGAAAAATTATTTTTTTACTACTGGGAGAAGAAAAAAAGCTGCTGCCCGGATAAAATTTATCCCGGAGGGTAAAGGTATAATTTCAATCAATGGCAGGAAGCTGGAGAATTATTTCTCTGTTATAACTCATCAGACGCAGGTAAAAAAGTCTCTGCTTGTTACCAAAATGTTAGATAAGGTAAACGTGAAAGCGAATGTTAAAGGAGGAGGCATCTCCGGACAAGCAGGGGCAATAAGTTTAGGCATAGCCAGGGCCTTGCTTGAATTTGATCCCGATTTAAGAAGTACCTTACGGAAAGAAGATCTTTTAACTCGCGACCCCCGGGCTAAAGAAAGAAAGAAATACGGCCGTAAAGGCGCCCGCCGCAGATTCCAGTGGACTAAACGATAACCCCTCCCAAATGCAATAGATTTTATACCTTCAAATTATATACTTTTGCGAAAATCACAATATTCTTTACATTTCAGTTATAAACCTTAAGGGATGTTGTTTACAATGTTGGGACTGCCTCCCTCTATGTTAGTGAATCAACCATTGCTTGTGTAACACTTTTAGTTCGGAACTACTTTTGTTGCATAAGGTAAAGGAGATTGTGTTAGAAAGGGGCAATATGAAGGCTTAGGGATTCACGTTGAGAGATTTGTATAGATTTTTCTATGACGTAATGATATAATTTTGTGTATAAAAGTGGGAGTTTTGATGCTGGATGATAGATTTTGAGGCTGTTGAAAAATAATCAGCTTTCACGGTAAATGCATTACTTTTTATTTTAGGCTACAATAAACAATCTATGAAAGGGATTGCTTTTTAAGAAGGTTGTAAAAAGAAGGAGGTTGGTATGCCTAAATACAGGTTATCTTGGCCAGTGATTTTAGCACTGGTTTTTTTGGTTAGTACAAGCATAATATCCCAGTGTTTTTCTCAAGAATCTATCACCCTAACTACCTATTATCCTTCACCATACGGAGTATATAAGGAGTTGAGGCTATACCCTAATGATTCTCCTACTGGTTGTGGTGATGCTGCAGATGAAGGAAAGATGTATTATGATGATAGTGAACACCAGCTTAAGGTATGTATAGATGATGGGTTTGGCATTTATGGTTGGCAAGTTTCCGGAGGATTATGGACGCAATCAGGAAATAACCTTTATCCTAATGATACTAATTGGAAGGTGGGGATTGGGACGACTACCCCTGGTAATGCTAAATTGCAGGTAAATGGAGCAATCTCAAGACAGGGAAGTACGGTTACTTCACCTACTCAGGTTAACTTAGGGGTCAACTCTACAACCCAGGGTATGTATACTACCGTATCCGGTGGTGGTAGCTGGAATAGGGCAACTGCTAACAAGGCTACCGTATCTGGCGGTCAAAGAAACAAATCGACTGATTTGTCTTGTACAATAGGCGGTGGTGAGCAAAATACGGCAAGTAAGCCCGCTGCTACTGTCGGTGGTGGTATAGCTAATACTGCAAGTGGACATAACAGTGTTGTGTCCGGCGGTAGCGGCAATGTAGCAAGTCACACTAATTCTACTGTGTGCGGCGGCCTGTTTAATACAGCCGCTGGTGATTACTCTGTAGTTTGTGGTGGCAATAGCAATACAGTGGCACCCGGTCGTTCTTATTCTTGGGCAGGAGGTAGGAATGCAAAAGTAAATCATGTCGGCAGTTTTGTCTGGGCTGACAGTCAGAATCCAGATTTTACCTCTGGCGGTTTCAGGAGTTTTAATCTTCGTGCTCAAGGAGGTATTTATTTTAGCGGTGCCGCGGGAGCTAATAGTTTAACTTATCATGATGTAGCCGAATATATGGATACATTAAAAGAAGATGGCATAAACGAAGGAGAGTTAGTTAGTATAGTTGATAACGGAATTTTCGGAAGGTCTAAGAAGCTTTACGATGAGAATCTAATCGGTGTAGTTTCAGGAGGGAAGACTTGTTCCTTCCATATGGGGAATCGTGAAAGTTCTTCAGAAGATATAGAAAGGCTACCTATAACTTTAATAGGACCTGTTTATGTTAAAGTATGTCAGGAATCCGGTTCGATAAAAATAGGTGCCCCAATCACTTCTTCTTCTTTCCCCGGAACAGGGATGAGAGCAGGCAAATCGGGAAAAATAATCGGTTATGCTATGGAGGAGTGCGATTTCAAAGATAAGAAAACAGATGAGATTCTGGTTTTTGTAAATGTAGGGTATTATGTATCTGAGAGTGATTTTGAAAAACTGAAGAAAGTTGAAGAATTTGAGAATAAATTTAACCTTTTAAATGAGAGAATAGACAAACTCGCTCAATCAACCGCCAAAGAAAATTAAAGGGGTAAGAGATGTTTTTAATTACAAAAGTCATAAAGTTATAAATCACTAGTCACCAGAGAAAAGAAATCAGCGGGGAAAACCTTTGTTTTTCCCTCTTCTCTCTGCTTTTCTTAAATTCTTAGTGATCTTTGTGATTTTTTTTGTCCTTCGCCTCGCGTCCTTCATGATATGGTGACTGATGACTTAACCCAAAAAATGCGGTTGAAAAAGCGGATTATATATAAATCGCTTTATTGATTTGTGTTATAGATCTTATCACCTGCGCAAAAGAGTTCACCGCGTTTTTTCGGTTAATGTCTGGTGACTTTTTTTTGCGCGACACGCGCCTGTCCTCCGAAGCCCTGGAGAAAGAGAATCTTCGTTACGTCTTAAAACCATTTTCTTTGTTTTCTGTTGACGGTTTGTAAAAAATAGTTTATTATAATCTTATTCTTTTTATTAAAATGAAGAAAAAAAATACTGTAAAAACAGGGATTTTAGGGGTTACCGGGTTTACCGGGGAGAAGCTGGTTGAACTTATCTTAAAGCATCCCTTGGTAAAAATTACCTATTTAACGGCAAGAGTAAAGAATCCTATCCCTTATGCGAAACTATTCCCTAAATTTAAAGGGAGAACGGATTTATTCTGCGAAGCGCTCGATTTTAAGAAAGCGCTTAAAATTGCCGATATTTTTTTTCTGGCCTTACCCCATACTGTATCTTTGAAGATAGTGCCTTATCTTTTTAAAGAAGGGAAAAAGGTGATTGATCTTTCTGCCGATTATCGGTTAAAAGATCCGGAGGTATATGAAAAATATTATAAGGCTGTTCATGGGGATAAAAAAAATCTTAAAACAGCTGTTTATGGGTTGGCAGAATTCCTTAAGACCGAAATTAAAAAAAGCCGGCTTGTTGCTAATCCCGGCTGTTATCCGGTTTCGGTAATTTTGCCTTTAACACCTTTATTAAAAGAGAATTTAGTAGATTCGAAAATAATTGTGGATGCAAAGTCTTCGATTACCGGAGCGGGAAGAAAACCGTTGATAGATTACCATTATACGAATATTTCTAATAACCTTTGGGCATATAAACCTTTCATCCATCAGCACGTTCCGGAGATAACCACAGTATTAAAGAGCCTTTCGGGCAAAAAAATAGATTTTAGTTTTGTCCCTCACGCAGTAGGGGTAGAAGGAGGAATTTATTCTACCATTTACGTTTATTTTAAGAAAAAGATGGATGAAGGAAAGTTATTTAAGGTTTATGATAAATATTACGCGAATACTCCTTTTGTGAGAGTAAGAGAGAATTTGCCGAAATTAAAAGATGTTGTAGGAACGAATTTTTGCGATATAGGTTTTTCTTTAGACGCGGGCGGCAAAAAAGGCGTAATTTGTTCTTGTATCGATAATCTTATAAAAGGTGCGGCTGGCAATGCTATCCAGAATATGAATTTGATGTGCGGCTTCAAGGAAACCTCCGGCCTTTTGTAAGAAGACAGAGGGCAGCAAAAACGAGGGACGAAGGCTGAAGGGTGATTATTAGTTAAGAAGGGAAAAAAGACAAGGCAAAATCTTAAGAGCAAAATTTGAGGTTAAATATAAGTATAAAATGATTAAAGTGCCGGAAGGTTTTTTATTGAGCGGTATGCATTGCGGTATAAAGAAGAAGAAATTAGATTTGGGCCTTATCGCTTGTAAAGATGGAGCAGCCGGAATAGGGCTTTTTACCAGAAATGTTAATCCTTCTTATTCGGTAACTATCAGCAAAAAACATATTAAAAACACCGTAAAAGCAGTTATTGTTAATAGCGGTAATGCTAACTGTTTTACCGATAAGAAAGATTTGGGTAATACTTTGAAAGCATGTGAGAGTTTAGCCCGGTATTTGAATATCAAAAAAGAGAATGTTTTAATTTGTTCTACTGGTATAATCGGGAAAAGATTACCTTTTTTCAAGATAAACAGGAGTATCCCCGCGCTTTGCGCAAACTTAGGCCGGCGTTATAAGGAATTCGCCGGGAGTATTTTGACCACCGATAACTTTGAGAAAGTTTCTTTTAAAGAAGTTAAACTAAAAGGCAGCGAAATAAAAATTTTAGGCTTTTGCAAAGGAGCGGGGATGATACATCCCAATTTAGCTACGATGTTATCTTTTATACTTACCGACGTTAAGATGAATAAAAGTTTATTAAGGAAAATTTTTTCGAAGGCTGTCGAAAAAAGCTTTAACAGTATTTCTGTTGACGGATGTATGAGCACTAATGATACGGTATTGATGCTTTCAAGTTCAAAAAAAAGCGGGTTAGAAGATAGTCGGTCAATAAATAAATTTCAAGAGGCTTTGGAGTATGTATGTAAAGATTTAGCGAAAATGATTGTTAAAGATGCAGAAGGTTCTACTAAGTTTATAGAGCTTGAGGTAGAAGGGGCTAAAACAGAGAAAGAAGCGAAAGCAGCCTTTCAGAGTATAGCCGGATCTTTGATTTTTAAAGCGGCCATGTATGGAGGGAATCCTAACTGGGGCAGAATTATTTCTACTCTGGGGCAGGTAAATATAAAGGTGCGAGAGGATAAATTTGAAGTAAAATCTTCTTCGTTGCATAAAAGAAATGTTAAAATCAGGGTGAATATGGGCAGAGGTAAATTTAACTGGCGGGGATGGTTTTCCGATATCAGTCCTGAGTATGTTAAGATAAACGCGGGACATAATTAGCGAGTCAGGCGGCAGACATCAGATTTCATGAAAAGTTAGCGGAGAATAGAGAATCGAAAATAGATAATAGTCTGCCATAGGCTCCTCCAAAGGCGGATCCGCTTGATAGCGGAAGATCCGCTTGCCCGCCTCTAGAGGGCCTCCGGCGGAAAAATAGAATGAAAGAAATATGAAAAAAAGCACAGGGGGTCACAGAGGGAATAAATAGAAAGAAAAATTCTCTGTGTACTCAAAAAGGATTTCTTTTTCCGCCATAGGCGGATCTGCCTTCGGCGGAAAAGGAATAAAACAAAATTAGGCGAATTATGTTGGTTAAAAAGCTGTGTGTACTTGTACCTGTGTTAATCTGTGGTTAAAAAAAGAGGAATATAAAACCACCGATGAACACAGATGAACACAGAAAATTAAAAAGTTTGAATAAGGAGGGAAGTTATAAAATTACAATTTGTGAGCTCAACAAGTATAAACAGGCTAAACGATGGGATAAAGCGGTTAATAATTTAGAGAACACAGGGGGGAGGGAAAACATTGTTTTATAACCCTTCAATTTTAAACAACCTCTGTGGTCTCTGTGGTTTGAGTTTTTGACAATATCGGATATAAGAAGGGGAGGGAGATATGGAAGAAGCCATAAAAAAGGCTAATGTTTTGATTGAAGCGCTTCCTTATATAAAGAAATTCCACAAAAAAGTTACGGTGATAAAATATGGCGGTTCAATTTTGGGAGAGGAACGGGTTAGAAACTCTGTTTTAGAAGACATTGTTTTTTTAAGGTATACAGGAATAAGGCCGCTTTTAGTCCATGGCGGTGGCCCTAACATTACCGAGAGGTTGAAAGAATCAAAGATTTATTCAGAATTTTCGGAAGGCTTTAGGGTGACGGATGATGCTACCTTGAATATCGTGGAGGAAGAACTTAATAAATTGAATGATTTAATCGTAGAGGAAATTAGTTCCCATGGGGTAAAAGCTGCCGGGTTTAAAAAAGATAACGGTTTGCTTAAAGTAGAAAAGAAAAGGAGCAATAAGGATTTGGGGTTTGTGGGAGAGGTGATTGACTTTAACGCAGGAAAGCTAAAGAAAGTTTTGCCGGAAGCCATTCCCATAATATGCCCGATGGGAGTATCTAAGGACAATATTGTTTATAATGTTAATGCCGATGAAGCGGCCTTTTTTTTGGCTTCCCGTTTGCCTGTGGAAAAAATAGTATTTCTTACTAACGTTTTGGGGGTAATGCGTAACCCCAATGATGAAGATTCTTTAATCTCTACCTTAACGGTAAAGGAAGCCGAAGAATTGATTAATGACGGGGTCATTGATGAGGGTATGGTTCCCAAGGTGAAAGCAGCGGTTGAAGCAATTAAACAAGGAGTAAAAAAAGCCCATATTATTGATGCTAAAATTCCTCATGCTATCCTTTTAGAGATTTTTACTAATGAAGGAATAGGTACAGAAATAGTCCCTTAACCGGGAAAATGTTGTGCTTGTTTTAGCGATACCGTCAAAAGCAAAATAAGTGTGCCGAGAAAATCGGAAATAGAGGATAGAAAGGAGAGAAATGAGTAAGTTTCTTATTCCTGTGTATAAAAAAGTTGGACCGGTATTCGTAAAAGGGAAAGGAAGTTTTCTTTGGGATAAAGACGGCAATAGATATCTTGATCTTTTCCCGGGATGGGGGGTTTCTATTTTGGGACATTGTCATCCTGAGATTGTAAGGGTTATAAATGAACAATCTAAAGATTTGATACACCTTCCTAATAATTTATTCCATCCCTGGCAAGATGCTTTAGCCGAGAAGTTAGTAGAAAAGGCTTTTAAATCTAAAGTTTTTTTTGGCAATTCCGGGACTGAAGCAGTTGAGGCTGCGATTAAATTTTCCCGCCTTTACGGGCGAAAAAATAATCGTTATGAAATTATTACGATGAAAGATTCTTTTCATGGCCGGACCTTTGGAAGTTTATCAGCAACCGGTCAGAGTAAATATAAGAAAGCGTTCAAACCGGTTCTGCCTGGATTCGTGGAGGCATTTTTCAATGATTTTGGTGACTTCAGGAAAAAAGTGACGAAAAAAACTGTAGGAGTGATGTTGGAATTAATCCAGGGAGAAGGTGGTGTAAATATTGCTACGCCTGAATATGTAGTAAAGCTGCGGCAGTTCTGTACGAAAAACGATTTGCTTTTTATTGCCGATGAGGTTCAGACGGGTATGGGGCGAACTTCCAAATTGTTTTGCTATCAAAATTATGATATTGAGCCGGATATAATGCTTCTTTCCAAGGGGTTGGGTGCGGGTTTTCCCGTTTCGGCAATCTTGGTGAAAAACGACATTGCTGATGTGATGAAACCCGGGATGCATGCCTCTACTTTTGGAGGTAATCCTTTAGCTTCAAGAGTTGGTCTTGAGGTTCTTGATTTAATTAAAAGAGAACGCGTCCTTTTTAATGTGAAAAGGATGGGTAATTACCTTATAAAGGAATTATTGCGGTTGAAAGAGAAATTCAGTCTTATAAAAGATGTTAGAAGTATGGGGCTTATGGCTGGGGTAGAATTGTTTTCTGAAGCGCAGCCACTATTTGAGGAAGCTTTAAGAGAGAAGTTGATTATTAATTGTACGCATCAGAATGTTTTGAGAATAATGCCTGCCCTTAACGTAAAAAAAGATGAATTAGACTTAGGTTTGGATATTTTAAAAAGTATTTTCGAGAAATTATGTTAAAGAACTTTGTATCTTTAAAATACTTTTCTAAGAAAAGGATTAAAGGATTAATAAAGCTTTCCGGAGAAGTAAAGTCCCACCCTTCAAAATTCAGAAAAAGTCTTGAAGGGATAAATATCGGGTTGCTTTTTGAGAAACCTTCATTAAGGACAAAAGCTTCTTTTTTCGTCGCTGCCTATCAGTTAGGAGCAAACCCTCTTTATTTCTCGCCGGCAGAAGTTCGTCTTCAGGAGCGTGAAAGTGTTTTTGACGTGGCAAAAACAATCTCCAGATATTTAAATTGTGTTGTTTTAAGAACTTTTTCGCATGATATTATTCTGGATTTTGTGAAAGCGTCAACGGTTCCGGTAATAAACGGCCTCAGCGATCTTTTGCATCCATCGCAGGTTTTAGGTGATTTATTTACTCTTTATGAATTAAAGAGAGATTTAAGGAAAATAAAATTCGTTTACATCGGCGATGGAAATAATGTTTGTCATTCTTTGATTTATGCTTTCGGTATTCTTGGCGGCAATTTAACTATTGCTACTCCGAAGAATTATGGGCCCAGTAAAGATATTTTAAAGGAAGTCAGGGATTTCGCCAGAGTAAGCGAAGCAAGGTTTGATATTTTAAATGATCCCTTAGAGGCGGCCCAAGACGCCGATATTTTATATACCGATGTCTGGGCATCCATGGGCAAAGAGAAAGAGGCAAAAATGAGAATAAATATGTTTAAAAGATACCAGGTAAATGATAAACTTTTAAAACTGGCAAAGAGAAGTTGTTTAATTATGCATTGTCTGCCTGCTTACCGGGGAAAGGAGATAACCAGTTCTGTTTTAGACAGTAAAAATTCTATAGTGTTTCTTCAGGCAGAAAACAGACTGCACACGGCAAAAGCAATTTTAATTTCCTTGTTGAGCGCCTCATGTTAGAAGAAAAGTAAAAAGATGAAAAAAATAATTTTAGCTTATTCCGGAGGGTTGGATACCACTTGTGTTATAAAGTGGTTAAAAGATAAAGGTTTTAAAGTTATATGTTTTTCTGCTAATCTGGGGAGTGAATTTTCGCCCTCTGATTTGAGGAAAAGAGCCTATCAGTCCGGAGCGGAGAAAATTTACATAAAAGATTTAAGAAAAGAATTCCTATATCACTATGTTCTCCCGGCTTTAAAGGCAAATGCCTGTTACGAGGGGAAATATCTTTTATCTACTGCTTTAGGAAGGCCGTTGATTGCTAAGCATCTTGTTGAGGTAGCTAAGAAGGAAAAGGCTGATTTTGTGGCTCATGGTTGTACGGGAAAAGGCAATGATCAGGTAAGGCTGGAAGTTAGTGTGAATATTCTGGATCCAAAGCTGAAAATAATCGCTCCTTTGAGGGAATGGGAGATGGGTTCACGGGAAGAGGAGATTAAGTACGCTAAGAAGAATAAACTTCCTGTAACCTCAACCAAAGAAAAACCGTACAGTATAGATAAAAATATCTGGGGATTAAGTATTGAGGCTGGATACCTTGAGGATCTGTCTGTTGAACCGCCGAGAAATTCATATATTTTGTTAAGGCCTTTGAAGGAGATAGAAGATAAAGAGGTCCGCTTGGAGATTGAATTTAAAAGAGGAGAACCTGTAAGCCTTAATGGTAAAATCCTGAGTTTAGTGAGCTTGGTTGAGAAGCTAAATGTTATGGGAGCAAAATGCGGTGTGGGCAGAAGCGATTTAATCGAAGACAGGGTGGTAGGTATAAAATCGCGAGAGATTTATGAAGCTCCGGCAGCCTGGATTTTATATACTGTTCATAAAGAATTGGAGAATTTAATTCTGGACAGGGAAACCTTATTTTTTAAACAGAGAATAGCTTTAGACTATGCCTGGCTTATTTACCAAGGTCTATACTTTTCAAGACTGAAAGAGTCTTTGGATGTTTTGGTAAATAAAACACAAGAGAGTATCAGCGGAATAATCAGCCTAAAGCTTTATAAGGGTAATATTATTATTATGAAAAGACGTTCAGCGAATTCATTGTATAAAAAAGAGCTTGCTACATACGGAGACAAAGATAAATTCGACCGGAATTTAGCTGAAGGCTTTATAAAATTATGGGGAATGCCGTATGGCAAATAGCAAATGGCAAATGGCAAATAGCATATAGCATATAGCATATAGCTTATAGCTTATAGCTTATAGCATACAGCTTATCTCATGTAGTTTATGAAAAGTTAAAAACTAAAAATAAGAAACCGGAGATAAAGAATGAAGAAACAAAAAGCGAAAACTAAAAAGGCAAAGGATAAGGGGGATAAGAAATTATGGGGGGGGAGGTTTAAAAAGAAGATTGATAAACAATTCTACCGATTTCAAAAATCCATCCATTATGATTATAAACTGGCGGAGTATGATATATATCATTCTTTAATTCATGTTTCGGCTCTGGGGGCTTCAGGTCTTTTAACCAGAGAGGAAGAAAGAAAATTGCTTAAGGCGTTGAGAGAAGTGTTGGATGAAATAAAGAAACAGGAATTTAAGCCGCATTTAAAATCTGAAGATATCCATACCGATATTCATAATAGAGTAGAGAAAAAGGTGGGGAAACTTGCCCTCAAGCTTCACAGTTTGCGCTCAAGAAATGATCAGATTGTATTTGATGAAAAGATGTATTGTTTAAAAGAATACAGTGATATTTTAAGATTATTAAGTGGTTTTCTTGAAGAGCTTTCTAATAAACATAAAAATTATGAAAAAGATTTTTTTGTTGGTTATACACATACTCGACGGGCACAGGTGATTTATTTTAGTGATTATCTTCTGGCTTACGCCCAGATGTTTACCCGGGACTATGAAAGATTAGTTAATTTTCAGGATAGCTTAAAGATTACCCTGGGTGCGGGTGCTTTGGCAGGTACGCCTTTGGATTCGAAATATTATCAGAGAGCAGTTTCTATCGCCGGTCTGGTAAAAAAGCATCTTGGAGAGTTAACCAGTCCTTTGGATAATGTTTCTGATCGAGACTTTATTGTTGAATTTTTAAGTATTTTATCGATTTTACAAATGCATCTCTCGAGAATGGCTGAGGATTTTATCCTTTATTCAACTAAAGAATTCGATTATCTGGATTTGCCGGAAGAATTCTGTACTGGTTCATCTTTGATGCCTCATAAAAAGAACCCCGATTTCCTGGAATTGGTAAGAGGATATACCGGTAAGCTTTACGGTAATCTGGTTGCGGTTTTAACTATGATGAAAGGGCTCCCTTTAAGTTATAACCGGGATATGCAGCTTGATAAAGAACCATTGTTCTCGTCGGTAGAGACTATCAAGGAGGAATTGAGAATTATGGTTAGATTTATGAGAAGCCTTAAACTTAAGAAAGATAATATAAATAGGGCTTTGAAAGATGAAGGTCTGTATGCCACGGAATTAGCGGATTTTTTGGTCTTTAAAAACGTTGCTTTTAAAAATGCCCATGATATTGTAGGTAAACTGATAAGATATTCGGAAGATAAGAAAATAAGCATAAAAGAGATGTCTGAAAAAACGCTTAAGAGTTTCCACAAAGAATTGAATCAGAAACAGATAAAAAGAATAATGAACCCTGAATATGCTGTTTCATCGAAAAGGTCCATTTTCGGAAGATCCCCCAAATTTAAATAGCGAAATGCATTATTTTACCTATAAGCGAAATGACTTATATTGCGAGAATATAAAAGTTAAAGATTTAGCTAAAGAATTCGGGACACCCTTTTACCTGTATAGTGCCAGGACAATTTCAGAACATTTTCACAAAATCAAGAAAGCTTTTTCATCGATAGATCCTTTAATATGTTATTCTCTTAAAGCTAATTCCAATCTTTCCATCTTAAAGCTGCTTGTTAAGGAAGGAGCGGGAATGGATATCGTTTCTGGAGGAGAATTATATAAGGTAAAAAAAGTTAATTGTCCGGCAAAGAAAATAGTATATGCGTCTGTAGGGAAGACTGAAGAGGAGATAGAAGAGGCTGTTAGATATGGAATCCTTATGTTTAATGTGGAGTCTTTGTCAGAATTACGCAAGCTCGAAGAGGTTGCTGTTCGTTTAAAAAAGAAGATTAATGTTGCTTTAAGGTTGAATCCTGAGGTTGAGCCGAGAACGCACGCTTATATTATTACCGGGAAGAAAGGGACTAAATTCGGCATGGATAGGCATAGTGTGAAAGCGGTCTTTTTTCAGCGTCAGGAGTATCCTCATCTTAATATTGTCGCTATTCATATACATATCGGCTCACAAATTACCCAGGCAGCTCCTTTTGCCCGGGCGATAAAGAAAGTAAAAAGCCTTGTAGATGAACTTGAAATTAAAGGGATATGTTTAAAATACTTTAATATTGGAGGCGGGCTGGGAATAGTTTATGATAAAGAGAATCCTCAGACCGCGGATGGCTTCGCTAGAAGAGTGATGCCTTTATTGAAAGAGATGTCTGCCCGGATTATTTTAGAGCCGGGTAGATTTATTGTTGGTAATGCTGGAATATTGGTGAGTAAAGTTATTTATCTAAAAGATACACCTTATAAACAGTTTGTTATTGTTGACGCCGGGATGAATGATCTAATAAGGCCGTCGCTTTATGAAGCGTACCATAAGATAATCCCTTTAGTTAGAAGAAAGAAGGCAGAAAACAAAAGACAGAAGTTAGTAGACGTAGTTGGGCCGGTTTGTGAGAGTGGTGATTTTTTAGGTAAGGATAGATATCTAGAACTTAAAGAAGGTGATTATCTGGCAGTTTTAGGTTGTGGGGCTTACGGATTCAGTATGAGTTCTAATTATAATTCCCGTCCCCGGGCAGCTGAAGTTTTAGTAAAGAATAACAGAGCCTATTTAGTAAATAAACGCGAAACGTACAAAGACCTGGTGGATAAAGAAGTTTTGATTTAAACGGGCAGGGAATAAAGGAGCTAGAGAGAAAAGCGGTTTAATAAATAAAAAATAACCAAAATTTAATGGGTAAAATAGAATTTTACAAATTGCAGGCTTCAGGGAATGATTTTGTTTTAATAGATACTCGATACTCGATACTAGATGCTAAGGTAAATTATAAAAAATTAGCTCAAGGATATTGTAAAAGAAAGTTGGGGATAGGGGGAGATGGTTTGTTAATAATTGGACCTTCGAAAGTATCAGACTTTAAGATGAGAATATTTAATCCTGATGGTTCTGAAGCAGAGATGTGTGGGAATGGAGCAAGATGTGTAGCTTTTTATAGTGTTGGAAACCAGAAGCGAGAGGCTAGAAACCGAGTGAAGTTTGAGACGAAGGCCGGAGTTATTGAGGCGGAAGTTAGAGGGCAGAGGGCAGAGGGCAGAGGGCAGAGGATAGACGAAAGACGAGAGACGAAAGACGAGGGACGACAGAGATTAGAAATTAGAAAACAGAAAGCGGGAGAAAGGAATTGGGAGGAGATTAGGGTGAAGATTACTGACCCTTTTGATTTAAAGCTGAATTTACCGCTTAAGGTCTTAGGCCGGAGAATAAAAGTAAATTTCATAAATACAGGAGTTCCTCACGCGGTTATTTTTGTTGAGGGATTGGATATGATTGACGTGGAAAATATAGGCCGGGCGATCCGTTTTCATAAACGATTTTTTCCCGCAGGGACAAATGTTAATTTTGTGGAATTTTTGAAGGATAAGCGTATAAAGCTGAGAACCTATGAAAGAGGCGTGGAAGCAGAAACTTTAGCTTGCGGGACAGGAGTAGTTGCCTCGGCAGTTATCGCAAATTACCGGCTATTCCAGGAAGGCAAGCAAATTACCGGCTGTCGGGTTAAAACTAAAGTAGAGACTAGGAGTAAAGAGGTATTGAACGTTTGTTTTAATCGGGAAGGAAACAAAATTAGTGATGTCTGGCTGGAAGGAAAAGCTTATCTGGTGTATAAGGGAGAGATAGAAATATAGTTTGAAATGGAAGAATAAGCATTGGTAGTGTCGAAATTTATATGGAAATTTCAAATTACAAGCATCTCCGCCTAAATAAAATTTATTACGGTGGCGGAGGAGTTTAAAGAAGAGTTTAATAATGTCAAATCATTGATAGGAGGTAAATATGTTTAAAGGAAGTATAGTGGCTTTAGTTACGCCTTTTGAGAAAAACGGAGATATTAATGAGGAACGCTTACGGTTTTTTATTAACTGGCATATAAAAAATAAAACCGACGCTATTCTTGTCTGTGGCACTACGGGAGAAAGCGCTACCCTTTCTCATCAGGAACATAAAAAAGTGGTAAAGATCGCTGTTGAGGAGGCAAAAAGAAGAATCCCGGTAATTGCCGGTACAGGTTCAAATTCGACTAAAGAGGCTTTGGATTTGGCGATTTATGCCAAAACGGTGAAAGCAGATGCTTTGTTAGTTATTACTCCGTATTATAATAAGCCTACCCAGAAAGGTTTATATCAGCATTATAAAGAAATAAGTTCGAAAGTCAGATTGCCTTTGGTTGTGTATAATGTTCCTTCCCGTACAGGTACAAATATTCTTCCTCAAACCATAGCGCGTATCTATAAGGATTGTAAGAATGTTATCGGGATAAAAGAAGCAAGCGGGTCTATGGATCAGATTACTAAAATCATGACTCTTGTGGACAGGAAATTCGTGCTTTTATCAGGAAGTGACGAAATTATCCTACCGATATTATCCGTAGGCGGATGCGGAGTAATTTCCGTCGTAGCGAATATAATGCCCAAGGAAACTCATAATTTGGTAGAGAGTTTTTTTAAAGGCGATTATTTTAAATCGAGGACAATACAGTTTTATCTTTATGAAATTATCAAAGCAATGTTTATAGAAACGAATCCTATCCCGGTAAAAACTACCCTAGGTTTTATGGGGTTAATTGAGCCTTTTTTTAGGCTTCCTTTATGTTCGATGACTGATGATAATCTGAAGAAATTAAAAAGTGTCCTTAAAAAATACAAATTAGTTTAACGATAGTGTCAAAAATAACAGTTGAAAGAAACATGAAAAAGAAGGGAATAAATAAGGAGGCCAGGAATACAGGAGAACTATATAAGGGATTGTTATATAAAGAATTAAGTGAAAAAATAATAGGAGCAGTGCGCGATAAAAACCCATCATGAACTTGGGCTGGGTTTCAAAAATAAGATTGGAAGCCAAGAGAGTAATATACGAATAATTATCCTGGACTCCTGGCCTCCTTATAAAAAATATTATTTATTTTAAAAAGTTTGAGTGGGGAGGGGATTATGGTGAAAATTGCCGTAAGCGGTGCCTGCGGAAAGATGGGGAAAAGGATTATAAGTTTAGCCGGAAAAGATCCGGGATTAGAACTGATTTTTGGATTGGAAAATATTAACCATCAGGATATAAATAAAACTGTAAACGGCATAGAAATCTCAGCAGATTTGGGAAGGTTAGAAACCTGCGATTGTTTAATAGATTTTTCTATGCCCGGAGCCATTTTGGAATATCTGCCCTATTTGTTGAAATTCAGAAAATGCGCGGTTATCGGAACAACAGGCTTTGATGAGAATGAGCAGTTAAAGATAAAACGGGCTTCGCAGGTTATTCCTGTTGTTTTTTCTCCTAATATGAGTGTAGGGGTTAATCTTTTATTCCGGTTAATAAAAGATGCGGCAAAAATTCTTAAAGAGTATACGGTTAATATTGAAGAGTCTCATCATATCCATAAGAAAGATTCTCCTTCAGGCACGGCAAAAAAAATTGCTCAAATTGTAAATGAGCAGGGCTTTAATCTTAAGATAGAAGAAATAAAGGCTGTTAGAGAAGATGAAATAGTGGGTGAACACAGGGTTTTATTTGAGAGTGGCTTAGATAAAATTGAGCTGTTTCATTCGGCTAAAACAAGAGATATATTTGTTCAGGGTGCGCTTCGGGCGGCAAAATGGGTTGTTAACAAGAATCCAAGGCTTTATTCCATGGATGATGTGTTATTTAATAAGCCTTAATTCAAAAAAATACAATTGGATAAAGCGGATTATATGTAACTCGCTTTATCCGCCTTCGCAGTCCAAAGGATCCGCCTTTGGTGGAAAGACCATGGGCTTGCCCGTGGAGTGTTCCATTGATTTATGTCATAGAACTTATAATCTGTACGAAAAAGTTCACTGCATTTTTGGGTGAACCGTTTTTCCTGAGGAATGCTTTGTATTTCCGGGAATAAATACCTGAAAGCAGTAAGTTGCAGTGATAAAATTTATTAAGGTGGCGGAGAGATTTGTTATTTTCCACCCAAGGTGGATCCGCCTAAATAAAATTTATTACGGTGGCGGAGGAGTTTAAAGAAGAGTTTGACAATACCATTCCAGTTGTAAGGAGATTGATTATGGGAAGAATAGAGTTCTCTAAAAGGTTAAACAAATTGCCGCCTTATCTATTTGCCGAAATTGACCGGGAGAAAAATGTTTTAAAACAGAAAGGAATTCCTTTAATTGATCTAAGTGTCGGCGATCCGGATATTTTAGCGCCGAAAGGAGTTGTTGATATTCTTTATAAATCGGCAAAAATTAAGGAGAATCAAAAATATGCTTTGGATCGGGGAAAGATGACTTTGAGGAAAGCAATTAAGAAATGGTCTAAAAAACGGTTTAATGTTCTGTTGGACGAAAACGAAGAAATTTTGCCGCTCATCGGTTCAAAAGACGGTTTAACCCATTTTCCTTTAGCCTTTGTTAATAAAGGAGATTATGTAATAATTCCTTCTCCGGGTTATCCCGGTTATAGAGG
>JAGLUN010000056.1 GCA_023134705.1 Candidatus Omnitrophota bacterium
AGGTGTTTTTCAAATGCATTTTTCCGGTTAACTATTTAATCAAGCATCTAAGATCGAGGATCTAGAATCAAGGATCGGATATATATTTTTAGAGCCGGATGTTTGATGGTTGATAAAGGAGATGAAATGTTAATTTTGAGATTCAAAATTATTGTTTTGGCTGTATTAGTAGTGTTGTTTTTGTCAGGTTCTTTTAATTTCGCTTTCGCTCTAGATAAGGAAGATGAGGCTTTCTATGTGGGTAAAAAGGCTTTCTCTGATGGGTTTTATCAGGCAAGTGCTACTTTGTTTGAAAAATTCGTAAAAAATTTTCCTCAGAGTGATAACTTAAACAAAGCGAAGTTGTATATAGCCAAATCATTATACTTCCAGAAAAAATATGCACAGGCTTTAGAGATACTTAAGGACATTTTGTCCGAAGAGACTGATAGGGATATAAAAAGCGAGATTTATTATTGGCTGGCTGAAATCTATTTTGAAGGCAAAAATTATAGGCAGTCTTTGGATTATGCTAAGATAGTAGTTGAAAAATTTGAGAATTCATCTATTTACTGGTGGAATTATTATTTAATCGGTGAGTGTTATTTCTCTCTTGAGCAATACGATAATTCGAAAGAAGCCTTTAAAGAGATAGTAACTAAAAGCACTAAAAAGGATGTAGTTGAGAAGTCTATTTTTAGATTGTTGACTATTCACTATTTTCAGGAGAACTATTCAGAACTTATTGATTTAGCAGACAAATTTAGTTCCTATTTTTCTAAGGACACCCTTAAGGCTGAAGTGATTCTCTATAAAGGAGCGGGATTTTACGGGAAAGGGGATTTTGACCAGGCAAGAAAAATTTTCAACAAAGGGCTAAAACTGGCTTCGGATATAAAACTTAAAGATATTTTTCATCAAAGAATAGGTTGCTGCTGGTTAGATGAGGGAGAAATAGAAAAGGCAAAAATCCAGTTTGAGAAAATTGAATCTGAGGAGTTAAAGCAATTTTCTTACATCAATTATTATTTTAAGCAGAAAAATTATTCCCCGGCTTTAACTTTTGTGAATAAGTTTTTAGACGGATTCCCTCAAAGTGAATATAAACTGAGGGTTTATTTGACCAGAGCGGATTGCTTATACGAGATGGGCAGGGTAAAAGACTCTCTTTATCTGTACCAGAAGATATTAGCTGAATCTAATTTACTCCGATCCAGAAGCATTATTGATAAAGCTCGTTATGGTCTTGCCTGGTGTTATTTGAAATTAGGCGAATTTAAAAAAGCTATAGATGAGTTTAAAAAGACGCTTAAGTATACCGAGAATCTTATTGTAAGGATCAGTTCTCAGATTCAGATTGCCGATGCCTATCAGGAGAAAGGTATGTATAAGATGGCTTTGGACATTTATAATAATGTTTTGGAAGAATATCCGGAAAATGTGTACTCTGACTACATCCAGTTTCAAATCGGCATGTTGTTTCTTAAGAATAATAAGCTGGAAGAAGCAAAGTTGAGCTTTAAAAATTTAGAAAAGAACTTTCCTTCTTCGAAACTTATCCCGCAGGCAAAATATTATTTAGCGGCAAGTTATTTTTCCGAAGAAGATTATGCCCGGGCTAAAAATATTTTACAAAAATTTTTAAGAGATTTCCCCGACGATTTTTTAATGAATAAAGCGCATTATCTTTACGCCAAGTGTTTTTTTAATCAAGGCCGATATCAGGAAGCTTTAGAAATTTTTATCAGCATCACAAATGAGAGTAAAGACAGAAAGATCCAGGAATTGGTAAATATAGATAAAGCTTATGCTTATTTAAATCTTTCTGAGTTTGATAAGGCCAAAGAGATGTTCAAAGAATTTATCCGTAATTTCCCTTATTCAGATTATATCCCTTCGGTTCTTTTGAATCTGGGAGCACTTTGTGAGAAGAATGGTGAATTTAAGGATGCACTAAGGCATTATCAACGGATTATTGACGCATATCAAGATACCACTTCCTATTACGAGGCAAATATGGCTTTAGCCTGTCTTTATTGGGAGAATAAGGATCTGGTTAAGGCTAAATTCTATTTAAACAGATTGAAGAAGATTGAGAACAAAAAGATTGCCTATAAAGCTGAATTATATTTAGGAGAGATTTTAGCTCAGGAAGGAAAGGTTGAAGAAGCTTTAGACTTGTACGGCAAATTGATCAGATTAAATCAGCCTATATCTGGTATGGCTTCAGCTAAAAAGGCGTTTTTATATAAAGAGTTAAAGGATTACCAGAATGCCGTTGTATTTTTTAAACAAGCCGTAGAAAAAGGCATAGAAAATCCCCAGGTACATTTTTCTCTAGGTTATTGTTTAGAAAAGTCAGCCAGAGAGCCGGAAGCGATCAGCGAATATTTTAGAATAGTCCACCTTTTTAATGATTCAAAGTATAAAGTAAAAGCTTATTTTAGGATTGCTAAAATCTACGAGAAACAAAATAAGTTAGACGAGGCGAAAAAAGTCTATAATAAACTGATAGAATTAGATGTGGCGGAAGCAAATATCGCGAGAATAAGAATAGAAGAAATAGATAGAATCTCAGGAGGAAATCAATAGCGGTTTAACTTGATAGTATAGGAAATTTCTTTTTGGACGCAGATGAGCGCAGATTATCAAGATTTTTTCGCCAAAGGCGAATCCGCCTGGGCGGAAAGTATAAAGAGCTAACTGAGAAGATTATTAAAATTTTCTATATAGTTTATAACAAACTTGGTAGAGGATAATGAGGCTCAAGTATTAAATTATCTAAAGGCAACAAATATAGAAGTTGGGCTTCTGCTTAATTTCGGACCTAAACCGGAGGTAAGCCGCAAGGCATTTGATAACGCAAGGAAATAATTGGCAGGGTACGGATTTATAGGATTTTTTAATCCTGATTTATCTGCGTAAATCCGCGTCCTATTAACTTATTAAGGAGGTAAGAAATGTGGCAGTTCATTGTTGAAGGAAAAATGTGGCAATTTATTATTGAAGGCGGTTGGTTAATGTTTCCCATTATCCTATTTTCCATATTCGCGTTAGCTATAGTCATTGAAAAATTCATTTATTTCTCGCGTATAAAAGTAAATATGCCGGAATTACTTTCTCAAATTTTAACTTATGCCAGGAAGAATAGGATAAGAGAGGCAATAGGTGTTTGTGAAAAAAGCCCCTCTTATTTAGCAAACATTTTAAAGGCCGGCCTTTTTCGCTATGATCAATCCAAGGAGATAATAAAAGAAGCAATGGAAAACGCGTCTTTGTATGAAATTCCCAAACTGGAGAAGAACCTTAATTTTTTAAGCACCCTTGCCCATATTGCTCCTCTTTTAGGCCTTTTAGGTACAGTAGTAGGATTAGTAGGATGTTTCGCGGCGATTGAGAAATATGCCATAAATGTAGGGGTAGTTAATCCTTCTGATTTGGCCGGAGGAATACGGGTAGCGCTTCATACTACTGTGGCGGGATTATGCGTGGCAATTCCTAGTTCTCTTATTTACAATTATTTTATCCACAGGGTGAGTCTTTATGTTTTATCTGCCGAACGGGCAAGTACAGAGTTACTTGAAGTTTTGTCAGAAGGGAGCTATAGAAATGAAGTTTAGAAAAAGGCTGAGAATAGAAAGCGGATTGAAAGAGATGGATATTGCGCCTTTAATAGATTGTTTATTTCTGCTTCTTATATTTTTTATGCTCACTTCCAACTTTATAGTTATGCCGGGAATTAACGTTAAATTGCCTAAAGCCGTAACTAGTGATGCCATAAATGCAAATATTGTGACTATAGTGATTACTTCTGAGGATATAATTTATTCAGAGGGTAAACCCGTGAGCTTAAAAGATATTGAAAAATATATGAGAGGATTAAAAGTCGAATCTGTTTTTATAAAAGCGGATAAAGATGCCAGTATAGGGGCAGTAGTGGGAGTCTGGGATGTGTGTAAAAAATTAGGCATAGAAAAAATAGGTATTGCTACTACTTATGAGGATTAGAGTGTTCTGTAGGCGATGGGCATGCTGGCCCTACAGGACAAATAAAATCTATAAATTCATAATCGATATGCTCACAACTTACAGCCCAAAGCTCATAACTTATCGTCAGTAAATCGCGAAACAGGGATTGAATGAGAGGTAAATCAAAGTACTTTCTTTACGTCTTTATATCTTTTGTATTGCATGGGAGTATGGTGTTTTTTAGTGGGCCTTTAATAGAGAAAAATTCTATCCCAGTTTTTACAAGCTGGTTGAATCTGTTGTCTAAGGATGACTTATATTACCGGGAAGGGAAGAAAAAGAGTATTCCTGAAGAGTTAATACTTTCTTTTTCAAGCAAAAATTATGTGTTATCCTTATTGAGAGATACTCCACCCTCCATTTTATTTAGAGAAAGAAGTTTTTTTAAACAGGAGGTAAAGGATATAAAGAGAAAAGAGGATTTTTATTCTTTCTCTTTGAAAGAAGAAATGGCGCCTTTTATAGATTTGGTTGGTGTGGAATGCCGGCGTTTAGATTATAAAGCAGAAATTTCTCCCAAAGGGAGGGTTACGCTTGTTAGCCCTTTGACTTTGCCGATAAATTCTTCGATGGGTTCATATTTAGAAGGTTCTCTTAGAGAAAAATTTTTCCCCTTGGGAAAAGGCAATTTTTTCTGGACAAAGGTTCGTATGATGGTAAAATAAAATGAAGGTAGAATTTTCTTTACTTATAGCTTTGATTATATGCATAGAGGTAAGTATTATAATGTTGAGTATATATAGAGAGAATAAGCAAGTTTTATTTTCCCGGAAGTTTGAAGTAAAAGCTATAAAATGTGAGATTTGTTCTTATGTCTATTTCATTTCTCATAAAAGCGCCTTTTATAAATGCCCAATGTGTTTAAGCATTAATAAATTATCATGATTACTGAAATCGGGATAGTGGCGGGAGAAATATGGCATTTTCTGGATAAAAAAGAAGATGTAGAGCTTCGTGATTTATTTGCCGGTATCGATAAACCTAAGGAATTAATCCTAATGAGTTTAGGCTGGCTTGCCAGAGAGGGGCATGTAATTATAAATAATAAGAAAGGGAACTTCCGTGTTAAATTAAGAGAGGAAGAATAAGTGAAAAAAGGAGTAATTTTAGTCACAGTGATAGGAATTCTTGTTGTAGTTACTTTTTTAGCCTTGGCAACAATATCTATGATGTTGCAGCAGGCCCGGATCTCGGAGCATAAAATAAAGAGGATGAAAGCTATTTCTGCTGCTGAAACAGGAATGATTTATGCTATGGAAAAGTTGAGAAAAGACGAGATTACTCCTCCGGCCACTATTACCCTCCCGGATAAGATAAATAAGTATACCGTTACCGTAGAGATTATTGCTAGAGGGACAGGTGATTGTCCGGCAACTGCTCCTTCAGATTATTGTTTAAAAGCCACAGCCCAATAAATAACTCCCTATCTTCACATTCGAAGTATTTAATCTTGTTTTATCCCCCCCCAATATATAGTAGAGTAGGGGTATTTATACAATATATGGTTAAATTATGATAAAAGTAAATAAAAAGTGCTTGACATTGCTATCGATAGATATTTTAATAAAAGATATAACAAATATATACAAAATTTAAAATATGAAGAGAAAAAGGATAGCCCGTTTAATGAGTGTAGATGAATTAGCGCAATATTTAAGTTTAAAAAGGCAGACGATTTACAACTGGCTTCATCAAAAGAAGATTTCCGGCATAAAAATAGGGAAAGTCTGGCGTTTTGATAAAGATGAAATAGTAAAGTGGGTAAAAGAACACAAGGATAAAAGTTAAATCTTATGAATGATATTGGTTTATACTTAAGTACAGCTTCTCTTTATGCAGTAAGGGTTCAGGGAGATAAGGTAGTTTCATTTAATAATTATCCTTTGATAACTGATTTAGGGGCCAGCGAGGAAGATGAAGGGGTGAAACTGGAAGTTTTGTTGAATAAAGTAGCCCGGGAATTAAATATTACTAAAGAGGATAATTTGTATTTAGCCGTGGAAGATAAATATCTTATCTTTCGGTCTTTTATCGCCCCTCATATGAATAAGGCGGAGATAGAGAGTACTATAGTATTTGAAATTGAAAAGTATATACCATTTAAAATTGAGAATTTAATCTGGAATTATAGTTGTAAAAAGCTTCCCCGGGAGAAAAAGCTGGTTATATCTTTTGTCGGCATTAAGAAAACAACTTTTGATAAACTTTATCAGCCTTTTGCGAAATTGGGTTTAAACCTTTCGCTTGTGGAGTCATCGGGCCTCGTTTTATTACGGTTGGTAAGGAGTTTATCCGCTTGTTCTAAATTGGGGTGGTTTGCTTTATTAGATCTAACTTCGGAAGAATGTTATCTTAATTTTTTCTATCATACTTTACCGGTATTTAGCCGCACTATTTTTTCTTCGAAAAGAGAAGCTTTAAGCGGATATAATTTAAGCGCCGGGCTGGAAACTTTAGATACAGATAAATTTGTGGATGAGATAAATTTTTCCTTCCATTATTTTTATAGAGAATTTCGGCCTTACCATTTAGAGAAAATGGTAATTCTCTTGGATGAAGATAATAGCGATTTGATTGCATCGCTTAAAAAAGGATTGGATATAGAAAAAATATTTATTGGTCCTCAAGAAATTTTAAATGTCCAAGACTTAAAACTGGAACCCTTTAAAGCTTATGGTTCTGCCGTCTGTGATTCTTTTCCGAATAAATTTACTCCTTTCTTGGAAAATACTTCTACCTGTTTCCTGGGTAGCGTGAAAAGGCAATCAAAACTTTTTAACTTGCCCCTTTTAGGTGGGATTATTATCTTTGGAATATTTGTTTTGTTTTTTTTGAATGTTACTTTACAAAGAAGAATTGAGGTTAAAGAAGAATTTCTGGAAAAGAAAAAAGCCGGGGTGAATTTGCCGAAAGAGTTAAAGCAAGAATCTTTAGAGAAAATAAAAAGTATTTTAGCTGAGAAGGGAAATAAGATCAAAACTATTAACAAGAAAGCAGAGTCTTTGACAAATATAGCTTCGATTTTTGAAAAATTACCTTTGCTAATTACTAAAGGTCTCTGGCTGGAAAACTTAGAGATAAAATCCCAGGGCAACGGCAATTTAGCGATGCAGATTTCCGGATATGTATATCTTAATAATTCCGCAGAAGAGGGGAATAGCCTGGATGAGTTTATAGCTAATATGAACGGAGCGGAAGAAATAAAGGGGGTTTTACCCACTATAGACCTTTTAAGTAAAGACAGGCAGAAATTCAAGGGATATGCGACTACTTATTTTCAAATTAAGCTTTACTGATGGTAAATCATAAGAATTTAATAGTGTCGGTAATAATAATTGTTATTTTTTCGGTTATTATTTTCAATTTTTATAATAATTATGGAGAAAAAGTAAATAATTTAAACAAGGAAATTCAAGAATGGAGTAAAAAAGAGCATTTCGCCGAGGAAAAAATAATTTTAGACAAAAAGTATTTGAATCTGATAGAGGAATTGTTCGATGACTTTTTTGATTTTAAGAAGTTAATTGAGCAGACAGCTTTTAAACATGAAATGGATATAGATTCTTTAAAACGCTTGTCTAGAGGGAAAGGCGAGTTCTTTTCGGATAGAGAAGTAAAATTAACTTTGGCCGGGTCCTATTCAGAATTGATAAATTTCCTTGATGAATTAGAGAGTTATCGTTTTGTGGGAATTAAAGTTTTAAATATAAAGAGCGCGGAAAGGACAACGGACCTGTTGATAAACGTGATATTGCTGGGATTAACAAAAAAATGAGGATAGGAAAAGATATATTTTTGGCAAGTTTTATTTTATGTGCAAGTTTTTTCCTCTTTTCTTTGACCGTAATGGCAGAAAATGTGGAGATAAATTTTACCTACCCGGATATTAACCCTTTTGAGCCGAAATTACCTAGGGCACCGGAACAAAAGGATACCCCGGTAACAGCTTCGGTAGATATATCATTTTCGGAACTAAATCTTGAGGGGATAATCTGGGGTACCGGTATGCCGCAGGCGGTTATCGACGGAGAAGTTTATAGGATAGGAGACACTTTGAAAGGATCTCCAGGTAAAATTGTGGCAATAAATAAAGAAGGAGTCTCTGTTAGTTATTTAGAGAGAGTTTATACATTAAAAATAAAAAAGAAACAGTGAAACGTTTTTTCTTCAGCTTCGGCTTGAAAAAACGTAAGGCTTATTGAAGGAGGTAAAAATGAGAAAGTTTATAATGGCCGGCATATTTTTTTTAATGCTTTTTGGCACTTCTTTTTCTCAGGTTGACAATATCTATGGTGGATATTTGGTCTCAAAGAGCAGAAAAAAGATCTCCATGGATTTGGAGAATGTTTCTTTAATTGATCTATTAAAAGTTTTCTCTCAGCAAAGCGGGCTTAATTTTGTGTCTACCGAAGCGGTAAAGGACAGGAGCATTACCCTTTACATTGAGAATGCCCCTTTAAATGCGGCAATGGATGTTATTTTCGAAGCAAACAATCTCGCTTACGATTATTATTCCAGTGCTAATATGTTTATCGTTAAAGAGATGGGTAAGCCGGGCATTGAATTAAAAACCAAAGTCTACAAACTTAAGTATGTGCGGGTAAAGAATACACGCCTGCAAGAGGAAATCGAAGATATTCTTGGTTCCGGGGAGAGCGAAGAAACAGAAGAAGGAGGGATTAAAGCCGCAGTTAAGGAGATATTAACCGAATACGGGAAAGTTATAGAAGATCCTCTTACTAACTCTTTGATTGTAGTGGATGTGCCTTCTCAGTTTCCGGTTATTGATGAGATTATTGGGAGTTTGGATATGGCTCAGCCTAAAGTATTAATTGAGGTAGAGATGCTTGATGTATCCAAGATATTGGTTGATAAACTTGGTTTTAATTTCGCCAATGGTCTTAATGCCTCTTTTAAAGGCGGTACGTATCAGACTGTTTTTCCTTTTCCGAAAAGGTTTCTTCAAGATATAGCCTGGACAACCACGCCTGGAAGACAATTAACTTTAGGCACGATGGATTTATCTTTATTTACTGTTTTAATGGAATATTTAACTACTGATAGTGGTACTAAATTTTTAGCCCGGCCCAAAATACTTACTTTGAGCAACGAAACTTCCGAAGTTAATTTAACTACCGATGAAGCAATAGGGATTACTACGATAGTTTCTGAGGAGGGGACGACTCAAGAGATAGAAAGGACAGAAACAGGAACGAAGTTAAGAGTTACTCCTCAGGTTAATCTTGATACGAGAGAGATAACTTTAGTTTTAGAGGTATTTAATAAGTCTGCGACACCCAGCGAATTAAAACTTACCGGTGAAATACAAGGTGTGGTTTCTAATCCCGAAGAAAGAGGGACAAAGTCTGTATTGAGATTAAAGGATAAGGAAACTCTTCTTATCGGCGGCCTTATAAGAAATGAAAGCAACGAAACTATTACTAAGGTTCCTTTTATAGGAGATATCCCTTTATTAGGAAAGTTATTTACTCATAAATATAAAAAGGCTGAAGAACGGGAACTTCTTATTTTTCTTACTATGCGTATTGTAAAAGACCACCTGCAATTTTCCAGGCTTCCGGGAGAGGCTTTGCTCCGAGAACAAAGTATGTTATATCCTCGAGAAGAAGCGATAAAAAACAGTTTAGACAACTTTTCTAAATAAACAAAATGGCAAAACATAAAAGGTTAGGAGAAATTCTTTTGGCTGAGGGGATGATTACGCTTGAGCAGCTAAAAGATGGGATCGCTTGTCAAACTGAAGAGGGGGGCAGATTAGGTGATGTCCTGATAAAATTAGAATATGTAAAAGAAGAACAGATAGTTATCGCTTTAAGTAAACAGCTTTCAATCCCTTATGTGACTTTAATGTCGGGAAAGTTAAAACCAGACCCCGAACATAGTTTAGAAGAATTCATTCCTTATGAATTTGCCGTAAGAAATTTAGTCCTTCCTCTGTCCCGCAATTTGAATTCTTTTAGCGTGGCTATTTTTGACCCTTTAGATTTAATCCTGATAGATAATTTGAGGAAATTAAGTGGTTGTGAGATAAATCCTATTTTAGCCACAAAATCTGATATATTAGGCGCAATAGAAAATTTTTATGGCAAGGAGAAAATATTCAAGGAAGCAATTGAAGCAGCCTATGGTGAGGGGATAGAGGATATAAAAGACATATCAGAAGAGACTGAGTTAAGTCTAGATAAATTGATCGCTAAAGCGGAGGAAGCTCCGGTAATAAAACTGGTAGATTTGATAATTCACCAGGCAATTGAGGGAGATGCTTCCGACATCCACATTGAACCTCAACGGGAGAAAATGTATTTGAGATATAGGATAGATGGGGTCTTATATGAGGTTCCTCCCCCTTCTAAATCTTTACATCTTCCGATAATTTCGCGTATAAAAATTCTTGCCCGTATGGATATAGCAGAAAAACGTCTGCCCCAGGACGGAAGTTTTATGGTAAAAATAAGTAATCGATTAGTTGATTTAAGAGTTTCTACAATACCTACTATATATGGAGAAAAAGCAGTCATCAGAGTTTTAGATAAATCAAGAGTGCCTTTGGATTTATTGAAACTTGGATTTTTGCCTTCGGAGCTTACGCAAATAAAAAAGGGAATTAATTATTCTTACGGTTTAGTTTTTCTTACCGGGCCTACAGGGAGTGGAAAATCGACTACTCTCTATGCCGTTTTAAGTGAACTTAATGCCCTTTCAAAAAATATTATTACTATTGAGGAACCCGTAGAGTACCGGTTGGACCGGATAAGTCAAGTCCAGGTTAAAACGGATATCGGGCTTACTTTTTCGAATGTGCTGAGAAGTTTCTTAAGACAGGATCCGGATATTATTTTGGTGGGTGAGGTTAGAGATTTAGAGACTGCCGAGATATGCGTAAGGTCAGCTTTAACCGGGCACCTTGTGCTTTCTACTCTTCATACAAATGATGCTATTGGCGCTATTATTCGCTTAGTGGATATGGGAATCCCTAATTATTTAGTGGCTTCTGCATTAAGACTGATAGTGACTCAGAGGTTAGTGAGGCGCCTATGCCCGGTTTGCAAACAACCTTATGAACTTAAAAAAGGAGAGATCCCTGAGAATATAAAGATTGGCACTCAGGTTATATATAAGCCAAAAGGATGTGAACAGTGTAAATATGTTGGGTTTAAAGGAAGAACTTTAATCACGGAAGTTATGCTGGTTGATGAGGAGCTAAGGGAATTAATTTATAATAAAGCGGCACCCAAGGACATCCTGCTGATAGCCAAGAAAAAAGGTGTTTTAACCTTATTAGAGAGCGGAATTAAAAGGGTGGAAGAAGGAATAACTTCTTTAGAAGAAATTATGTCCGTAGTAGTTTATTGATAATGCCGTTATATTCTTATATCGCCAAAACCAGGGGAGGTAAAAAAGTAAAAGAGGTTGAGGAAGCATCCTCTCAAGAGGAGCTTATTAGAAGATTAAAGGGAAAAGAATTATTTATTATTTCCGTAAAGAAACTTACGGATAAAAAAACTTCGGCTTCTTCCATAGGTTTTACGGCGAAGAAAAAACACAGGCGGATAACTTTATTCGATTTAGGCTTTTTTGCCAGAAATCTTTCTACCACACTTTCTGCTGGTATTCCTCTTTTAAGAAGTTTAGAAATAATTTCTTCCCAGGCGGAAAGTTTAAAGTTAGGAGCGGTCACCGTCAGTATTGTTAAGGAGATCAAAAAAGGATTATCCCTGAGTGAAGCTATATCAAAATATCCCAAGATATTTTCTGCTTTATGGAGAGGCATAATAGAAGTGGGAGAAACCTCCGGCAATCTCCCTTTTGTTTTAGAGAAATTAGCGGATTATTTAGAATTGAGGTTGGACTTCGAAAGGAAAATTAAGAATTCTCTTATTTATCCCGCAATTTTAGTGGTTGTGTCTTTCGCAGCGGTAGGAGTATTTTTCAAAATAATTATGCCGCGATTCAGTGTTATTTTTGACGATTTTGAAAGAAAACTTCCTTTAATTACTCAAGTTTTGCTTGACCTGAGTAATTTTGTAAATAAAAACTTTGTTTGGATAGTATTAATTATGGGAGCGTTAATTACAAGTTTCGTTTATTTAAAACAGCAGCCCAGGTTTAAACGCCTTCTTGATAAGCTTGTTTTAAAGATTCCCGTATTGAATTCTCTGTGTGTGCTTACTTACCTGGAGAGATTCTGTTCCACACTTTATATCTTGTTGGACAGCGGAGTCCCTATTGTGTATACTTTGGAAGTTACGGCAAAAGGCATAGGAAATGTTGTAATGCAAGAGGCGATTTTAAAGATAAAGGAAAACGTAAAAAAAGGGAGAAGTTTATCCGCGGAGTTAGAAAATATAGCAGTTTTCCCGTTATTAATGACCGAGGTGGCGCGTATTGGAGAAGAAGCGGGTAATTTGCCGGAGATGTTCAGAAAAATATCTGTGCATTATCAAAAGGAAGTGTCTAGTTCGGTTGAGCAAATGATTGCAATGTTTGAACCTATAGTTATTGTAGCTATGGGGGCAGTTATTGGTACGATCGTGATCGCTTTATTTTTACCTTTAATTAGTCTTTCTACCGGAGGCGGGTTTTGATATTATTTGCCGCAGCTTTTTCTTGACTATTTGGTAGATAATATGGTATCATTAATAAAAGGGAAAAAGATTGAAAAGAGTGATTTGGTTAAGGGGATTAGGTATTTTTTTGTGTCATTCGGCTTAAAAAAACACAAGTTTCATTAAGAGGAGGTGTTTTTATGAAAAAAGGTTTTACTCTCTTGGAATTAATAACTGTAGTTATGATTGTTGCTATTCTGGCGATAATTGCTGTCCCTCAATTTTTTAGAGTAGCGGAACGCGCGCGAGCCTCGGAAGGTGTAAATGCCTTGGGTATTATAAGAAGTGCCCAGCTAAGGTATTACGGAGAGAACTCGGCGAATTATACCAATGTAGTGGCTGAGTTAGATGTTGATCTGCCGGCAACTTACCGGCATTTTGCTGCTCCTGTCGTAACGGCGGTTCAGGCTAGCATGCTTCGTAGCGGTGCGGGAGGTTCCATCGGTGCGTATACTTTAACCGTAAATTACGATTCAGGCGATATTAGTTGTTCCGGAGGAGCAGCAAACACCTGTACTAAATTAAACCTTTAGCGAAAAAAACTTTTTTGGGAGTCCGGAAAAAAGTGGGGAGGAATCCGTTTTAAGGTGAAAAAATCTTATAGTTTAATTGAAATCCTGGTAGTAGTCATAATAATAACCGTTCTGGTGACTATTGCTATCCCCCGCTTTAGAAAAACAGTTTTAAATGTCAGGGATAAAGAGGCTAACGCGATGCTGATTTTAATACGCGAGGCCGAAAGGATTTATCGCCTTGAGCATTATGTTTATATAAGTTGCGCAAACACTAATAATTGTAATCAGCTTCTGAAGCTGAGCCTGCCTTCGGCAGCTTCATCCCATTGGAAATATAATGTTACTGTCCCCGCGGCGGATCAATTTTGCGGCAAGGCGAATCATAATGGTGATAACTGGTATATATCCGAGATAATGGAGAAAGCCGGAAGTAGTTGTTCCCACTAAGTAATTAAGTATAAGCGGGAAATAGGAGGAGAAACATTTTTATGAAGAAAGGCTTTACGCTTCTGGAAATTATAACCGTAGTTATAATCATCGCTATTTTGGCGATAATAGCTCTTCCTCAGTTTTTTAGAGTGGTGGAACGCGCGCGAGCCGCAGAAGCAGTAAACGTTTTAGGTATTATAAGAGGTTCACAGTTAAGGTATTACGCGGAAAATGAAGGATACAGCACTATTCTATCCAATTTAGACGTTGAAATATCAGCAAATAACGGTGACTATAAGTTCTTTAATGCTCCTAACATAGGAGTAGCTGGCCAGGCTGTTATGACACGCAGCAATGCGGGGGGTGCCATTGGTAATTATACTGTACGTATAAATTACGATGCCGGAGACATTACTTGTAGTGGAGGAGCCGGAGATACCTGTATTAAATTAGGTTTTTAACGTAAGCTATTTAGTTTAAACAGATTTAAAATACAAGGATTACGGATTTAAGCTTCAGGTGTTCTATATAATATTAAAATTTAAATGCTGTTTAAATTCCCTCCCGGATTTCTCTGGGGTTCAAGTATTTCCAGCTATCAAGTGGAGGGGGGTAATATTTACAGCGATTGGTCTTTCTGGGAGAAAGAAAATAAGCTAACCCCGGCTAATGAGGCCTGCCGTCATTATTCCTTATATCCCGCAGATTTTTCTTTAGCTTCTGATTTAGGGCATAACTCTTTAAGGCTTTCTTTAGAATGGGCCAGGATTTGTCCGGAAGAAGGAGCATTCTCGCAAAAAGAAATCAGGCATTATTCAGATGTTATAAAAGAACTTAGGAATCGAGGATTAGCCCCTATATTGACTCTTCATCATTTTACTAATCCTATCTGGTTTTCCAAAAAAGGAGGTTGGCTTACTTCAAAAAGCATAGATTATTTTCTTGCCTATGTAAGAAAAGCCGGGGAACTATTTAAGAGCCAGGTAAATTATTGGATAGTGTTTAACGAGCCTGTAGTTTACATCTATAATGGTTTTATAAAAGGGTTGTGGCCGCCGGGGTATAAGTGTTTTAAGAAAGCGGAGACAGCTTTAAAGAATATTACAAAATCTTATATTTTAGCCTATAAGGAGTTAAAAAGAATTTGCGGCCGGGACGATTGTAAGATATCTATTGCCAAACATATAAGAATATTCTCTCCTTGCCCACACTATAATTTAGGCCAAAATTCCCCCCCCTGCTATTTAAGAAATAAAATTTTTAATTATTCTTTAATCGAAATGCTTTTAAAGGCGGGAACTCTGGATTTTCTGAGTTTAAATTATTATTGTAAAGAATACGATAAATTTAACTTTAGCTTGTTCGGTAAGGAATGTAAAGAAAACCATCACCGTGAGCGGAAAAATACTTTAGGTTGGTATATTTATCCTCAGGGGCTTTATGAAATTCTTATGAGATTAAAGTCTTATCAGCTTCCGATCATGATTACAGAGAATGGGACATCTGAAAGCGAAGATAAATTGTATGAAGACTTTCTTTTTAAACATCTTAAGGCTGTTGCTTTAGCTTTAAAACAAGGCGTAAAAGTCACAGGTTATATGTGGTGGTCGCTTTTAGATAATTTTGAGTGGGATAAAGGGTTTTCCCCCCGATTTGGACTGCTTAAAGTAAACTATAATGATTTCAAAAGGGAAATAAAACCTTTTTCTTTGTTTTATAAAAGGATTTGCCAGAACAATGGAATCGATATCTAAAAAAATAATCGCCGATATATATCCTTTTAGTAAACTGGAGGAGAGAAAGTTAGAGAGATTAATCGAGTCTCTGTCCCTGTGGGAATATCCTCGCGGCCATGTGGTTTATAGAGAAGGCGACCTGCCTGATTATCTTTACCTTCTGATTAAAGGAAGACTAATTGCCCTTACAGGTGCCGGGGCTAAAGAGCGTTCGATAGAGCTCATTAAGAAAAGGACACCTTTCGGAATTATTTCTCTTTTTACCGGTGAGCCGCATTCAGTTACGGTAAAGTCAATAGAGGACTCAATTGTTTTAAAGATTGGCAAAGAGGAATTTAAGAAATTTTTAGAAAAAATTCCTTTTCTGGCTATCGACTTTTCCCGGATTCTTTCTAAAAGAGTTAAAAAAAGAGCGGGTAAAACTAAAACAATTTTTCAGTCTACTAAAATAGGAATATGCAGTTTTTCTAAAGGAGCCGGGAAAACAACTTATATGTTGGATTTAGTAAAAACGCTGGAAGGAGAGATAAAAAAAGATATTATTGCTGTTGAGTTTTCTCGTTCAGAGGAGTTTTCTTTACCGCGTAAGATGAATGAAGAAACAAAATACCTGAATTTAAGCGAATTTAAAGAAGCGATTATAAACGATTACATAAACAAAGAGAAGTTTTCCTGGCTTTGTGTGAATTTAAATGGTGCCGCTGATAGTAATCTTTTTTCTTTGTTGAATTATCTTTCCGAGAACTATCATTTCGTCTTTTATGAACTGCCGTTTATGGACAAGAGAGATTTGGCAGAATGTATTGTTTTTGGTGATATCACGCATTTTTTTGTTTCCCCGGGAAAAAAAGAGATAGCTGCCATACGCAGTTTCATGAAAATAGCGGGTGAAAGCATTTCCGGCAAAATGAAGTTAATTTTGGCGGAGCACAGGTTTATTCCTAAGGAAGAAAAAATTAAATTTCCTTTTTATGCATCGATCCCTTTTTTAAATAACGCTGATTATCATTTTGTCTTAAGGAGAATCGCCAGAGAATTAGGAGATAAAACTTTAGGATTAGCTTTAGGCAGCGGAGGAGCGTTTTGTTTTTCTCATCACGGTGTTCTTAAAGTATTGGAGGAAGAAGGCGTTTCTATAGATATTATTTCCGGCTCCAGTGTGGGATCAGTAATCGCCGCTCTCTGGGCTTTGGGTATGTCTGCCCAAGAGCGGGAGGAATTGATTTTCTATTTCGCGAAAAAGATGTCTTTCATCCATTTCGGCGCTTTTTCTTTACCGTTTAAAGGATTTTTAAGATCAAAGAAATTAGCGGCTATTTTAAAAAAGATATTTGGAAGAAAAACTTTTCGTGATTTAAAATATCCCTTACGAATTGTGGCTTTTGATTTTATAAAAAAACGGCCTATAGTAATTAAGGAAGGTTTTTTATATAAGGCTGTAGCAGCCAGTTGTGCTATGCCGGGAGTCTTTGACCCTGTAATTTTTAAAGGGAATATTCTCCTAGACGGGGGAGTGCTTAATCCTTTACCGGTACAATTTCTTCTTGATTACGTTAAGAAGATAATTGCTGTGAATGTTACTCCTTCGCGGGAAGAGACTGTTAAAGAGTATGTCCATAAGAAGAGATTCAAATTTAATATTTTAGATTTTATTTTTGGGAGTATAGAGACTATGCAGAGAGAATTCATAGACCGGGCTTTAAAGCTAACCGATGTTGTGATTCATCCTGGTTTAGAAGGTTTGAGATGGACGGAATTCAATAAAGTAGAAGAATTTATTCGTCGGGGAGAAGAAGCCGCCAGAATTAAATTAGAAGAAATAAAGAATTTAATAAATGAATAAACCCCGTTAGAGAACTTTGTTCTCTAACGGTCTGCGGCGACGGTGGCTTTAAACCACCGTTGCCTTTAATCGGTAATGACCACTACTTTTTAGGGACAGCATTATACAAAATTACAAATTTTTAAGAGTGCTACTCCACTTTCACAAGAGCGTTTCAATTGCGACACAACCTGTAAAATCAGTGGCTTTCTCTAACGGGGTAAATTGTCCTATTTGATGCTTGACCCAAATAATGCAGTTAGCATTATTTGCCCGTATACCCTGACGGGGAGGCTTCGCACGGGTCGACTCCAAATTTTCCGCGGGAAAATTTGGAAAAGTCGAGGTTACCATGGAAAAATGCAAAGGGATTTTTTTGTACATCTGAGTTTTTACCCCGTTAGAGAACGAAGTTCTCTAACGGGGT
>JAGLUN010000057.1 GCA_023134705.1 Candidatus Omnitrophota bacterium
AAAATTTGGCTTGTGCCCGCTTGGGTAGAAAGTCGAGGTTACCATGGAAAAATGCAAAGGGACTTTTTTGTACATCTCAGTTTTTTCATAACTGTCTTGTTTGTAATTCATTGCATATCCAGGTGTTTTTCAAATGCATTTTTCCGGTTAAGAAATTTATCCCTTTTATTGCTTCTTCAGTAGTTATTTTATCTCCCCATTCTTTTTGGAATTTGGAGTTTAGAGTTTCTAATCCAAAATGCGGATTGGTAAATCCTGTGTTTTTAAGAAGATCGGGTTTTTTATCCTTTATGGCTTCTCTGAATTCGTTTAAGCGTATACCATAACGGCTAAAATAACGGGGGATTGATTTCAATTGCTGAGGTTTTTTGATGATTTCTGAATAATATTTACCCCGGGCAAAGTTGTCCCGAGTTTCTTTTTTATTTAAACAATCGATATAGTCAATATTTACACCTTTATTTTTGAGATAAGTCAGAAGCACTAAAAACCCGTAAGGTTTAAGCCAGAAATCATAGGCGGCAAAGTCGTAAATCCAGGGGTTTACAGCCAGGATATTCATAGAGCTATTATAGCAGATGTGATATAATAGTCATAGAGAACAGAGAATAGAAGGCAGATCCTGGATGCTGGATCCTAGAAAATAGATAATAGAAAATAGAAAATGTAGTTAGTAGTTTGTAATTGGTAGTTAGTTTGGGGAAAGTAATGTCAGGAGAGCGGGCTGATAAGACATCTTTCTTAAACAAACTACAAACTACTAACAACAAACTACTTATAAATATGGTTGAAGAACGTTTTTTAGAGGCTGTAGAAAAGTACGAATTGGTCAAGAGAAAAGATAAGATTATCCTGGGAGTATCCGGGGGGCCGGATTCTGTATGTATGCTTCATCTTTTTTGTAACATAAAGACGCGGTTTAATCTTAATTTAATATGCGCGCATTTTAACCATTGCTTAAGAAAAGAGGCCGATAGTGAAGAGGAGTTTGTGAGGGATTTATGTAAAGAACTAAAAATAAGGTTTGTAAGCGATAAGAAAAATGTTGAAAAGTTTTTCAGAGGTGATTCTTTAGAGCAGACAGCACGTAATTTAAGACTCGATTTTTTTTTAAAATGCGCCAGGCAGTTTAAAATAAAAAAGTTAGCTGTGGCACATAACAAGGATGATGTGGTGGAAACAATGCTTATGCGAATTATCAGGGGGACGGCGCTTAAAGGTTTGAGAGGGATCCTGCCTAAGTCTAAATTTAGAGGAGTAACTTTTATCAGGCCTTTGATTGAAACGAGAAAAAAAGAAGTTTTAAAATGGCTGAGTGAAAATTCAGTTTCTTATCGGATAGATAAGACTAATTTTGAGAATAAGTTTTTCAGGAATAAAATAAGGTTAAAACTTCTCCCTCTGCTTAAACAATTCAATCCCAATATAACCGGTTCACTTTTTAACTTGTCCAGGGTAACCTCTTTAGATTATGAATTTATTTATAATTTTGCCCGGGAGAAATTTAATCAGCTAAAAAAACGGCAGGGAAAAGACTATGTAAAACTGGATTTGGAAACGATAAAAAAGTTTTCCCGCCCGATAGTATTTAATGTTTTACGCCTGGCGATAGAAGAACTAAAGGGGGATACGAGAAGGTTAGAGTTAAAACATATCGAACAAGCTTTGGATTTAATTTATCGAAAGTGCCCGCTGAGTAAAATCGATTTACCGGGGTTAGAAATTAGAAAAGAAGATGAGTGGTTGGTGATCGGGTTATGTCGTAATTCTCTTTAAAAACGGGGAGGAATACACTTTTAAACAAACTGTATTCAATCCCGATTTTATCGGGATTGAAACACAGTGAATTTGAATCAAATCCTTGCTTTTTTAATAATATAAATTATAATAACTAACTATGGATAAAAAACAGAAGAAAATGCCGCCTAAATTGGATTTCATAAGAGGAGTTACTTTCTGGCTATTATTGTTTCTGGGATTGATGTGGATGACTCAGTTAGTTTTTATTAAAGCCAGTGTAAAAGAGGACCTTGATTATAACGAGTTTTATCAGTTGGTGGAGGATAATCTGCGAGTTGCTACAATCAAAGAGGTTAAGAAAGCAGAGAATTTAATTGAAGGAGAGTTTACTAGTCAAGGTAAAGAGATTGTAGGTGAAGGCCGGTATCAGTTTTTTAAAGTTTATATCCCCCGCGAAGATAAAGATATTATTCCTCTTTTAAGAACGAATGTAGAAAAATTTGTGGTGCAATCACCTAAGATTTGGACGAGTATTCTGATTTCTTTCGCTCCGATGATTTTAATCCTTCTTGTTTTGTGGTATTTTGTTTATCGTGGGTCCCAAATGGGATCGAAAGTCTGGTCATTTGGTAAATCCCGAGCCCGGTTAGTTGAAAAAGGTAAGACGCCGAAAATTACTTTTCGTGATGTCGCCGGAATCGATGAAGCAAAGGAAGAATTACAGGAAGTTATTGCTTTTTTAAGAGATCCCCAGCGGTTCCAGAAGTTAGGCGGACGTATCCCTAAGGGAGTTATCCTGGTAGGGCCTCCGGGGTGCGGTAAGACCCTTTTAGCTAAAGCTGTTGCTGGAGAAGCGGACGCGCCTTTTTTTAGTATAAGTGGTTCTGATTTCGTTGAACTTTTTGTGGGAGTGGGGGCTTCGAGGGTACGGGATCTTTTTGAACAGTCAAAAAAAGCGGCTAAAGTTAGCGGAAAAGGCGGTATTATTTTTATTGATGAGATCGATGCTGTGGGAAGACAGCGTTTTGCCGGTATTGGGGGAGGGCATGATGAGCGGGAACAGACTTTAAACCAGCTTTTGGTGGAGATGGATGGATTTCAGACCGGAGAAGCGATTATCGTTATCGCGGCAACCAACCGTCCTGATGTTTTAGATCCGGCTTTGCTTCGTCCCGGCAGATTCGACCGGCATATTATTATTGATGCTCCCGATATAAGGGGAAGAGAAGCGATTTTAAAAGTCCATACAAGAAGAATAAAATTAGCCGGAGACATAAATTTAACTATTATTGCTAAACAGACACCGGGGTTCTCAGGCGCTGATTTAGAGAATTTGTGTAATGAAGCCGCTCTTCTGGCGGCAAGGAAAGATAAGAAGGGCGTCGAGATGGAGGAACTTCAGGAAGCAATGGAAAGGGTGATAGCCGGACCGCAAAGAAAAAGCAGGGTTATTTCTAAAGAAGAAAAAGAAATTATTTCTTATCATGAATCAGGCCACGCTTTTCTGTCTTTATATCTTCCTAAAGTAGATCCTCTTCATAAAGTTTCGATTATTCCCAGAGGAGTGGCCGCTCTTGGTTATACTATGCAGCTCCCTTCTCAGGACAGATATATTTTAACAAAAACTGAGCTTTTCAATAAGCTTTGTGTGCTTTTAGGGGGTAGGGTCGCTGAGGATCTTATTTTAGGGGAGATAACCAGCGGCGCTCAAAGTGATTTAGAAGTAACTACAAATCTTGCCCGAAGGATGGTTACTCAATTGGGGATGAGCGAGCGTTTGGGGAATCTTGCTTTGGGCAGGAAAGAAGGGCCGGTATTTTTAGGTAAAGATTTAGTTGGACACCAAGATTATTCTGAGGAAACAGCAAGGTTGATTGATGCGGAAGTAAAAAAGCTTATTGACGAGGCTTATCTTAAAGCAAAAAAGATTCTTAAGGATAATTTAGATAAGTTAAAGCTTCTGGCCGGGAAGCTTTTAGAAAAAGAAGTTTTGGAGGCGGAAGAAGTGAAAAAGATAATAGGGTTTAATAAAAAAGAGCTTTCGGGAAATGAAGATAATCTCCCTCCAAATAAATAGCCTTAAAGAAGCCGGGATATTTATGAAAGGCATAGGTGCTGATGCAGAGGGAATAAAAATAATGGCTCCTAAAGTTATTCTGAAGGCTTTCAAAATAGAGGGAATAAGTTCTTATAGTGCGAATATAATAAAACAACAGCTTCTTTCTCTGGGGGCTGATGCGGCAATCAGCCGTAAGGCATTAGTAAAGAAAGTAAATACGGATATAATAATTTTTGGTACTCTTTCACAGCTCAGGAAATTTACCGGAAGAATAAAACATCAGCCTTTCGGTTTAAAAGATCTATCTTTTGAGCTTAATTCAATCTTAGAGCAGGATAATAAAACTTTCCGGTTTAGAGCTAGAGATAAAGTTTTAATAATAAATAAACCTCTGATTTGCGGCATTATAAATTTGACTCCTGATTCTTTTAGCGGCGACGGAATATTTAAAAAAAAGGCAGATAGTAAGCAGCAACTCGTAAGCCTGGTGTTAAACAGAGTAAGCGAAATGTTGAAGTATGGAGTGAAAATTATTGATATCGGCGGAGAATCTACCCGTCCATATTCAGGGCCGGTCAAGGAGGATGAAGAGATAAAAAGGGTAATCCCTTATTTAAAATTGATAAGAAAAAAGTTCCCCCGGATTATTTTGTCTATCGATACTTACAAATATAAAGTAGCTAAGCAGGCAATAAATGAAGGGGTAGATATTATTAACGATATTACGGCTTTACGGTATTCGCCAAAAATAGCTTCTTTAATTAAAAAGTACAGGCTGGGTTGTGTTTTGATGCATATGAAGAGGACCCCTCAAACTATGCAGGTTAAACCTGTTTATAAGCATGTGAGAAGGGAAATCCTGGGTTTCTTATCTAAACAGGTAAAATTCTGTTTAAATGAAGGGATAAAAAAGGAACAGATTATGATAGATCCGGGTATAGGTTTTGGTAAACGTTTGGGAGATAATCTGGAGATTATAAATCATTTGGATGAATTTAAATCTTTGGGTTTGCCGATATTCTTGGGTATTTCCAGGAAATCCTTTATCGGTGATATATTGAAGGCAGGAGTAGAGGAAAGATTAATTGGGACGGTGGCGGGTGTGGTTTTATCTGTGCTCAGAGGTGTGGATATATTGAGGGTTCATGACGTCAAGGAAGTTAGCCAGGCGATAAGAATTGTTAATAAGATTCTGAATCATTGATGGAAAGAATTTTCGAACTTTTAGATTGGAAAATAATAAGAGCTATAGTAGAAATTATAATTTTATGGCTTGTTATCTACCGGATATTTTTATTTTTAAAGGGGACCAGAGCTGTTTACCTTTTAAAAGGTATAGTTATTCTTGTGATATCTTTTTTTGTGTTCAAGTGGCTGGGATTTCGTGTTTTAAGCTGGCTTTTAACCTGGTTTTTTGCCTTTTTCTTAATTCTTGTGGCAATAATTTTTCAACCGGAGCTGAGAGAGGGACTTATAAGATTAGGAAAGAGACATATTTTCCCTTTGGAATTAAGGAAAGAAGAAATCGAAAAAACGATTAAGGAAATTGTAACGGCAGTAGTGAATATGTCGAAAAAAAAAATTGGTGTCCTTATTGCCATAAAAAGAGAAATGGGTCTTAAAGATATTATCAATACAGGCGTAATTTTAGATGCTCAGATCAGCAGCGTTTTTTTAGAAAGTATCTTTTATCCTTCAGCTCCCCTTCATGATGGAGGCGTGATTGTTGATGGTAACTTCATAGTAAGCGTGGCCTGTCTTTTCCCTATATCAGAAAATTTGGAATTGGATCGTGCTTTAGGAATGCGTCATAGGGCGGCTGTGGGGCTTTCTGAACATTCTGACGCAGTACTTATAACGGTTTCTGAGGAGACAGGCGCAATTTCTTTAGCCATAAACGGGCAGTTAACCCGGAATTTATCCACCGAGGAGTTATTTACCATTCTTAAAGGTCAATTAAGGGGGGCTTGAGTGAATTTCAGATTTAGAATAAATTTGAAGTCGTTTATAATTAATAATCTCTGGCTGAAAATAATTTCTTTAATCATAGCCATAATTACCTGGCTTTATGTAAACGGAGAGATTACTCAGGGGATAAGAATATGATACGGAAAGAAATGAAGTTAGGGGTTAATGTTGATCACGTTGCCACTTTAAGAGAAGCAAGAAAGACAGATTATCCCGATCCGGCATTAGGAGCTTTGCTGGCGGAATACGGAGGATGTGATTCTGTAGTTGCTCACTTAAGAGAAGACAGGCGTCATATAAAAGAGGAAGACATAATTCTTATTAAAGGAGCGATAAAAATTCCTTTCAATCTGGAAATGTCGATTAATAAAGATATTGTCAGTTTTGCCGTGAATCTTAAGCCTCAGAAGGCTACTCTTGTTCCGGAAAAAAGGAAAGAGTTAACCACGGAGGGGGGGGTAGATCTGGTAACTCATTATACAAGAGTAAAGAAAGCCGTGGAAAGATTAAAAAAGGAAGGGATTGAAGTAAGTTTGTTTATCGATCCCGTAAAGAGCCAGATTGTAAAAGCTAAAAATATGGGAGTAGAAGTTGTAGAATTTAATACTGGCAGGTATTCAGAGAGTAAAACCAAAACAGAAAGGGATAAAGAGATTGAAAAGCTGAAGCAAGCTGTTTGCTACGCCAAAGAACAAGGTTTCTTTGTCGCTGCCGGACACGGGTTAGAATATGAGAATGTGAAAGATATTGTTAAAATAAAGGAAATTGAGGAATTGAATATCGGGCATTCCATAATCTCCCAAGCCGTATTTGTAGGGATAGTACAGGCAGTAGAGGAAATGGTTGAGCTGATTAATAAATAGGATATAGCGGTTAGCGTTTGAGCGGACTAACTTGAGTGAAGAAGATAAATTAAAAATATAGGAATAAAGGGATTGGAAATTGTAATTATAAATGGCTGGAAAGTTTAATAAACTTCAGATCCAAGATTTAAGATTTCAGATTAAGAAATATTTAGTTTTTGTTTTTTTGTCTGTGGTCTATGGTCTATGGTCTGTAGTCTGGTAGTCATGGTAGTTGGTATCGGAGTAGATATGGTTAAGATAGAAAAGATGAAACAAGTAATTGATAGATGGGGTAGAAGCTTTATTGATAAAATTTTTAATTCCGAAGAATTAGAGATGATCCATGAGAGCCGGATTTATTATCAGCGCCTGGCTGCAAGATTTGCCGCTAAAGAGGCAGTTATAAAAGCTATATCCAAAAGACATCCTTTAGCTTTAAAAGATATTCTTATCCTCAATAGAGAGAATGGAGCCCCTTATTGTAAATTAAAAAAGAATATAAATTTAGAGATTTTGCTTTCCATAACTCATATAAAAGATTATGCTGTTGCCACCGCCGTTGCGCAAAAGGAATTCTGATACACATAAAGGAGATTACGGACGCCTTCTGATTTTAGGAGGTTCGCCCGGTTTAACCGGAGCGATTTGTCTTGCTTCGGAAGCCGCCTTAAAAATTGGCGCGGGTTTGGTTACCGTAGGGATTCCTGAATCTTTAAATTCTATCTTCGAGATTAAACTCACTGAAGTAATGAGTTTACCTTTAACAGAGACCAGGGATAGAACTTTGTCCTCAAAATCCTTCAAAGGGATAAAAGATTTCAGCGAAAAAATAGATGTTTTAGCTATAGGATGCGGAGCCGCAAGGCATCCGGCAACGCAGAATCTAATTTTAAGAATAGCAGAAAGGTTGAATAAGCCTATGGTGATAGATGCCGATGGAGTTAATGCTTTAGCGTCTAAGTTAACAGTGTTAAAGAAGAGGAGAACAAATAAATTAATCCTTACCCCACATTTGGGAGAATTCGCCCGGTTGATTAGGAAAAATGTTGAATATATTAAGGAAAGAAGAAAAGAACTTGCCAAAAATTTTTCCCTAAAGTATAATTTAGTTCTTGTATTAAAGGGCCATAGAACGATTATAACTGATGGTAAAAGGTTATTTGAAAATAAAACCGGTAATCCGGGTATGGCTACTGCGGGCAGTGGAGATGTTTTAACCGGCATAATTTCCGGCTTAGTCGCCCAGGGTATAGAATTTTTTGAGGCAGCAAAGTTAGGGGTATATCTTCATGGTCTATCCGCTGATATCGCGGCTAAGGATAAGACCCCGGCTTGTTTAATTGCTTCCGATATAATTGAATATTTGCCGAGAGCAATTAAAAGTTGCGGTTGAAAATTTGGGAAACAGATTTTGCATTTCGCCGACGTAGCTCAATTGGCAGAGCAGGGGTTTTGTAAACCTCAGGTTGGGGGTTCGATTCCTCTCGTCGGCTTTTTTAAAATGCGGATTGTCACAAATCTTTCGCCATAGGCGGAAACGCAGATTAACGCATATTGATCGGGTAGGTACCCTAGTGGTCAAAGGGGACAGACTGTTCCGCCAAAGGCGGACCCGCCTATGGCGGGAAATCTGTTATAAGGATGAGTTGTGTTTATGTGCTTAAAAGTCTAAAAGACGGGAAGTTATATATCGGCAGCACTCGGACCACAGGGGAAGAAAGAATAGGCATTCATAATCGAGGAAGCGTGAGGTCTACTAAAGGAAGAAGGCCATTTGAAATAGTATACACTGAAGAAGTTAAAAGTTATACAGAGGCAAAGCGCCGCGAGTTATTTTTAAAAAGCGGCAAAGGAAGAGAAGAATTAGCCTCTTTGATAAAAGCAAATCGGGTAGGTACCCTAGTGGTCAAAGGGGACAGACTGTAAATCTGTTGCGCGTGCGCTTCGAAGGTTCGAGTCCTTCCCTGCCCACCATTAACTAAATTGCGGGTGTTGTTCAATGGTAGAACACAGGCCTTCCAAGTCTGATATGGCGGTTCGATCCCGCTCGCCCGCTTTCTTAAATGCAGAACGGAAGATAAATTTTTAAAGTGAAAGAAAAGATTTCTATAATTGGCGCAGGAAGTTGGGGGACTACATTAGGAGTCATTTTGGCAAAAAAGGGGCTTAGGGTTGAGTTGCATAGTGTTTTTGAGAAAGATAATATTAAGATGCGCAAGCAAAGGGAGAATGCAGACTTTCTCAAAGGGGTAAAATTCCCTTCTAATCTTGATATAAATCTTTCACTAAAAAATACGCTTAAAAATAAAATAATCGTAATCGCTATCCCCGTAAAGTTCATAAGAGGTGTTTTAATAAGAATCAAGGAACAGGCAGTTTCCTTAAAGAATAAAATATTTGTTAGTGTAGCTAAAGGGATAGAGGAAAAAAGTTTAAAAATGCCTTCCAAAATTATTGAGGAAGAATTGGGGAGAGTTAAAACCGGGGTGCTTTCCGGACCCACCATCGCTAAAGAGGTAATAAAAGGTATTCCTACTACCTGCATTATAGCCTCAAAAAATAGAAAAGTTGCCATACGTCTTCAGGATGTTTTTAATACAAAGAGATTCAGAGTTTACACTCATAATGACATAATGGGAGTAGAGTTAGGAAGCGCGTTAAAAAATATAGTGGCTATTGCCTGCGGGATATCCGATGGTTTAGGCTTTGGCACAAATACAAAAGCTACTTTAGTTACCAGGGGGTTAGTCGAGATTATTCGTTTAGGTAAAAAAGCAGGAGCAAAGCCCTCTACTTTTATGGGAATAAGCGGGTTAGGAGATTTGGTTACTACCTGTTTTTCTTCTTATTCCCGAAACAGATTCGTAGGAGAAAGAATCGGCAGAGGAGAAAAGTTGAGGGACATCTTAAAGAATATGAATATGGTTGCTGAAGGAGTAACTACGGTTAATTCTGCGTATCAGTTAAGCAGGAAATTGAATATAGATATGCCTATAACAAGGGAGGTCTTTTTAATTCTATACAAAAATAAATCAGCCGCGAAAGCAGTGCGGGATTTGATGACAAGACCTTTAAAAGCAGAGTCGATTGTTTGACTAGGTTAAAATTAAGAAAGGAGGGTTATGAGTTGGTTAGGTGAAGAAAGAAGACGGGCTATAAGAGTAGCATATCCTTATACAATAATTATTCGTACCTTGCAGGACTCTATATTTTCCACTTACACCGAAAATATCAGCCGAGAAGGAGTAAAAATTATTATCAGGGAAAAGTTAGAAATTGATTCTCTGATTGACTTGAAAATTTATGTAGGGAAAACCCCTGTGGTTTGTAAGGGAAGAATCCTCTGGGTAAAAGATAAGGTGAGTAAATATAGCGAAGATCTTAAAGTCACTGGACTTTTTGAGACTGGTGTAGGCTTTTACAAGATTAAGGAAGAAGATAAGCTTATAATTAAGAATTGTGAGCAAAAGGCTGGAGAATAGGTATTAATAGATTTGGATATGTATCAGGAATAATTAGTGTGTCATTTTTTACTTTTTGTTTTATCCCCCAAATTGTAATGATAATAAGGACAAAAAATGTTTCCGGTATAAGCTTATGGTTATGGATAATGGTTGTAACTGCTTATGCCACAGGGATAGTATATGTTATTAGTTTAAAGACATCTATTCTAATAGTTAGCTATTCACTTGGTTTTATTCTGTCTTTATTCACTACATTTTTACTCGTTTATTATAGAATTAAGCATAGAATAAAGACAAATTAAGATATGAAGGGGATATCCCTTTCCTTTTGCGGTTATGCTATTTCGCCTTTGGTGTTTTGACAAAATCCTCCTTTACACTCCTAAAGAAAGCAAGTATAATAAATAAAATCTTTATAATTTTAAATGTTTTTTTTATAAGGCACTTCGGTTCGGTAACGTCAGTGCCGATGAAAAATAAGGAATAACCTTAGATAAGTTACTTTTTTCATCGGGAGGTGGCGCGGTTTGCTCAATGAGACTGCAATTTTTCAAGCCAAAGGTGAAGAAAAATTGCTAGTCGAATTAGTCCACCGAAGCTTTAGCGTAGGCGGAGATTAACGCATTTATAGGCAATCTTCGACGTAGATCGGAGTGCTCGAAGGACGAAATTGTATCCAGGGTTGTTTTGGTATTTTAAAATTTAGAAGTAGTGTTTTCAACACGGGAGGTGGCGCAGCTTGGATTAGCGCACTTGAATGGGGTTCAAGGGGTCGCGGGTTCAAATCCCGCCCTCCCGACCAGGGGGGAAAGGGCTATTAAAAATATCGATTAAAATTTTTAACAACAGAGGGAAAATAATCAGGAGGGTAAGATGGCGAAAGAATACAAAGGTCCGGAAAGGAGAAAAAATCCACGTGCAGATGCTAATTTTGTTGTAAGTTATAGGATAAAGGAACCAGAGGAGGATTATGATTTAAGTCAAACTAGGAATTTAAGCCAGGGAGGGATACTTATTACCACAAACCAGTATTTCAAAAAGGGGCTTCATCTTGAAATGACAATAAGGTTCCCATTTGTTTCTCAGAAAATACAGGTAATAGGTGAGGTTACGAATTGCCGGGAGGCAGTGCCGAATATTATTTATGAAACAAGGATTAAATTCCTTAATCTGAATATGGATCTGATTGATAAGATAGGGGGACACGTAAAAAGGTTGTTGGGTAGATGACAAAAAAAGTAGGAATTATCGGTCTTGGTGTGGTAGGAGAAGCGGTTGTCGAGGCTTTGCTTAAGTATAGGACTTTGATCGCGATGAGAATGCCTCTTAAAATAGAGGTAAAGAAAGTATGTGATATAAAGAAAGGTGTTGTTTCAAAATATAAGCTTCCTTTTACCAAAAATCCCTACGAAATTATCAATGATCCGGATATTGATATTGTTGTAGAGTTGATCGGAGGCATAAATCCTGCCAGATCTTATATTATTTCTGCCTTAAAAAAGGGTAAAGACGTTGTTACCGCGAATAAGGCTCTTTTAGCCGAATACGGCAGAGACCTTTTTAATTTAGCGGGGAAGTTAGGAAGAAGTATAGGGTTCGAAGCTTCTGTATGTGGAGCTATCCCGATAATAAAAAGTATTTCTGAAGCTTTGGTTGGTTGTGAGATTAATAAGTTGTATGGGATTCTTAACGGAACGACAAATTATATCCTTTACCAGATGTATAAAAATAAAGTAGATTTTAAGAAGGCTTTGGGAGAAGCACAAAAAAAAGGTTTTGCTGAAAAATCTCCCTATCTAGATATAGAAGGAATAGATGCCCTTCATAAGCTCAGTATTTTAGCTTACCTTTGTTTTGGCGTCTGGCCGGAAATAAAGAATATTTATGTGGAAGGAATTTCTCGAATTACACTTTTAGATATTATGTATGCCCGGGATCTTTCTTACCGCATAAAGCTTTTGGCTATTGCCAAGAAAGAACAAAAAAAAATATCTTTAAGGGTTCATCCCACGCTTATCCGGGATGAACATCCTCTTTCGGAGATTAATTACGCCTTTAATGGGATATGGCTTCATACTCATCCCGCGGGAGAGCTTCTTTTTTATGGTGAGGGAGCAGGGGGGGTATCGACATCTTCTTCGGTCATGGCTGATATCGTAAACGTTTCTTTAAGAAAAAACGTATCGCAAATAAAAAGTATGAAGGTAGAATTTGAAAGTATAAATAATTTAAGAACGAGGTATTACATAAGATTTATGGCTTTGGATAAACCCGGCGTCCTGGCTAAAGTTTCCCGGATTCTGGCTTCTTCCAGGATAAGTATAGCTTCTGTCACCCAGAAAGAGAGGAACCGGGGAAAGTTTGTCCCTATCGTTATGATTACTCATGAAGCCAAAGAATCAGATTTAAAAAAGGCACTTTTCAAGATAGATAGATTAGATTTAATTAAATCACCCTCACAGTTAATAAGAATTGAGGATAAATGAGTTATCAAGGAGTAATAAACCGTTATAGAAACTATCTTCCGGTTACAGAAGATACTCCCATTATTACTTTATTAGAAGGTAATACTTCTTTGATTTACGCTCAGAAAATTTCTGCAATCTTAGGAAAGAATTTTAGTGTTTATCTTAAATATGAAGGAGTTAATCCTACAGGTTCTTTTAAAGATAGAGGCATGACCGTAGCCGTTTCGAAAGCGAAAGAAGAAAATTGTAAAGCGATTATTTGTGCTTCTACAGGTAATACTTCTGCTTCCGCGGCAGCTTATGCGGCAAGAGCTGGGTTAAAATGTATTGTGGTGATCCCTCAGGGAGCAATAGCTTTGGGTAAGTTAGCTCAGGCTTTAATCTATAATGCCTGTGTAGTTGCGGTCGAAGGCAATTTTGACGATGCCCTTTCTATAGTAAAAGAGATATCATCTCAGTATCCGGTGAGACTAGTTAATTCTTTAAATCCTCATCGCATTGAAGGACAGAAAACAGCCGCTTTTGAAATTTGTGACGTTTTTGGCGATGCTCCTCAGCTCCATTTTCTGCCTGTAGGCAACGCAGGAAATATTACTGCCTATTGGAAAGGATATAAGGAGTATTATGTCTATAAAAAAATTACCCGCCTTCCACGAATGTTAGGATTTCAAGCTAAAGGGTCGGCTCCTATAGTGAGAGGTTTTCCCATAAAAAAGCCTAAAACAATTGCTACTGCCATTAGAATCGGTAATCCTGCGAGTTGGGAACAAGCCCTGGAAGCAAAAAAAGAATCAAAAGGTTTAATCAATATGGTTTCCGATGGAGAAATTATTTCTGCCTATAAGTTTTTAGCCAGAGAAGAAGGCGTATTTGTGGAACCGGCATCGGCAGCTTCGGTAGCAGGCCTGTTTAAGCTGCAAAAACTGGGATATTTCAATGAATTTAAAAGAGATAAACCCGTGGTGAAGATCGTTTGTACTCTTACCGGTAACGGCCTCAAAGATCCTCAAGTTGCCGTAAGTAAAGTAACCCCTCCTAAAGTAGTAAAGCCGCAAATAAAGGCCGTGGTTAAAGAAGCTAAAATATAATTCATGAGGGATTTATATCAAAAGGTTTCTTGTTCTCTGGGAGATATTCTAAATACCGAATACCCTGATTTTGAAATATCGCTGCCTCTGTGGGAAATTTCTAGTAAAGAAGAATTCGGCGATTTTTCAACTATGGTAGCTTTGAAAGTAGCTTCTAAAATTAAAGAAGATCCTTTGGAGGTTGCCGCGAAAATAAAAGAAAAGCTAAAGAAAAAATTACCGGAAATAGATAATATAGGAATTTTAAAACCAGGATTCATTAATCTATTTTTTCCCAAAGAGCATCTTATTAGCTCTTTTAACAAGCTTCTTAGAGAAAGAGAGGAATATTTCGCGTCAAAGAAAGAAAAGAATGTGCTTATCGAATTTGTAAGTGCCAATCCTACCGGACCTTTATCTATTGCTCATGGAAGACAAGCCGTAGTGGGTGATGTTATAGCTAATATCCTGGAGTTTTCCGGAAATAAAGTAACCAGAGAGTATTATGTTAATGATGAAGGAAGACAGATTGATTTACTTGTTGAATCCGTGGGGGAGAGGGTGAAAGAAATAGAAGGCAAGAACTTTTCTCTTCCCCCGGATGGTTATCTGGGTGAATACGTAAAAATTATTGCTCAGGAAGTTATTAAACAAAAGCCTAAAGATTTAAAGAGCTTTGTTATCCCCTTTATTCTTTCATGGATAGACCGGGATCTTCGGGATTTGGGAGTGAAATTTGATACCTGGGAAAGCCAGAAAGAGTTAATCGATAACGGTAAAGTTGAAGAAGCTGTTGACTTTTTAAAGAAGAAAAGGTTGACTGAAGAGAAAGAAGGTGCTTTATGGTTTCTTTCTACCAGGTTTGGAGATGATAAAGACAGAGTATTAATAAAGAAGGATGAGAACTATACTTATTTTTCCTCTGATGTCGCGTATCATAAGTATAAGATGGAGCGAAAGTTTAATAAGTTGATAAATTTATGGGGTCCTGATCATCATGGTTATATTAAAAGGGTGAAAGCTGCAGTTAAAGCCTTAGGATTTAAAGAGGAAGTGTTAGAAATAATAATTGTCCAATTAGTAGCAATAAAAACAAAACAAAGGATGTCCCGCCGCAAAGGGACAGCCATTCCGCTTTATGACTTAGTAAAAGAGGTCGGGGCAGATGCGGCCAGATTTTATTATCTTATGCGTAAGAATTCTTCACATTTAGAATTCGATATCGATAAAGCCAAAGAAATTTCTTTTGAAAACCCTCTTTATTATGTGCAGTACGCTCACGCCAGGATTTGTAGTGTATTCAAAAAAGCTGGTGTAAATAATATACAATTAACGCACACTAAATTTCTGAAAGATGAAAAGGAATTTCTTCTTCTCCGTAAGATTCTTCAACTTTCTTGCTGTTTGGATAAAGCTTATAATACTCTTGAACCAGTCTTTTTAATTGAGTACTTAAAAAATGTGGCTGCTTGTTTCCATAAATTTTATGAAGAGAGACGCATCTTAGATGAAGAAGCAAATGTAAGACTGGCAAGGTTAAATCTTTTAGAGGCAACGCGAATAGTGCTTGCCTGTGGGTTGAACATTTTAGGTATAAAACCTATGGAGAAGATGTAGAAAGACAGGTTTGAAGATTATATAAAGATACTCGATGAACCAATAATGCGAAAAGAGTGGATAGTAAAACAATTTACGCCTGAGATATTTGAGTTAAGCAAGAACTATAAGCTTAACCCTATAATTGTTCAAATTCTTATTAGTCGTAAGGTAAAAAAAGAAGACTTTTCCTCTTTTTTGAACCCATCTTTCGATGATTTATTCTCTCCTTTCCTACTCCCCGACATAGATAAAGCTGTCAGGAGAATAAAAAAAGCGGTAGAAAAGAAAGAAAAAGTGTTTCTTTTTGGGGATTATGATGTTGACGGTATTACTTCCCTGGTTATTTTTTATGAGTATATAAAAGATTTCTCCCTAGATGTTTCTTTTTATATCCCTCATCGTATTGAGGAAGGATATGGTTTAAATGAGGAGGCAATAAGGAACATAAATGAGAAAAAAACAGATCTAATTATATGTTTTGATTGCGGGACGAATTCCAAGCGAGAAGTAGAGTTAGCAAATTCTTTAGGCATGGATGTAATAGCTATAGATCATCATATTCCTCAGGAAGGATTGAATAATGATTTTTGTGCCTTTGTGAATCCTAAGAGACAGGATAGTTCTTATCCTTTCAAGGATTTAAGTACCGCTGCTATTAGTTTCAAATTAGTCTGGGCTTTAAAAGGAACCCCTTGCTTTGAGCTTTTAGATTTAGTTGCGTTATCCACGGTATGTGATGTAGTCCCTCTTAAAGGAGAGAACAGAGTTTTTGTTAAAGAAGGAATTGAATGTTTAAGAAATGGGCAGCGGCCGGCGATAGAAGTTTTATGCAAACTTGCAAGAGTGAAGTCCCAAAATATTGAACCTTATCATATAGGTTATATCTTAGGGCCGAGGATAAATGCCTGCGGAAGAGTATCCCGGGCTATGGAGGCTTTGGATCTTTTTCTTTCTTATGACAGGAGTTACTTAAAAGAATTAGCAAACAGGATAGATGGTTATAATAAGTTAAGACGGGGAATAGAACGCCGTATTTTTAAGGAAGCAGAGACAATTATAGAGTGTAAGCTGAAAGATGATTCTGTCCTTGTGGTTTATAAAGAAGGATGGCACCCGGGAGTTTTAGGGATAGTAGCTTCAAAACTTGTCGACAAATACGGACGTCCTGCTTTTGTTCTCAGTTTAGATAAGGAGAGAGGTAAAGGTTCTGCTCGTTCTGTCCAGGGTTTTCATATCTTGGAAGCTTTGCATTCTTGCAGTGATTTTTTAGCCAGTTACGGTGGGCATAAGAAAGCGGCTGGCATAGAAATTCTGAAGGAAGATATAGAAGATTTCAGAGAAAGATTGAATAAAATAAGCCGGGAGAAATTAAAGAACGAAAAAGTTATCCCCCGGCTATATCTAGATTGGGAATTACAGTTTGAAGATATAACTATGGACTTAATCGAAATGATCGAGAAGTTAAAACCGTTTGGTGAGGAGAATAGGCCTCCTTTATTTGTTACCAAAAAAGTTCTTTCCAAAACATCTCCTAAGAAAATAAACGGAAGCATGTATTCTTTTTGGATAAGCGACGGTAGATATACTTACGAAGCTAAATTTTATGAAAGAGATGGATTCCTAGATATGATAAATTACGGGAAACCTTTAAATATTGTTTATTCTTTAGAAAAGAATTATTACTATAATGCCCCTCGTATTGTTGTCAAAGATTTAAGATTGCATTAAAAATTAGATAATAGACTTTAGAAGATAGTCTGCCATAGGCTCCTCCAAAGCGGATCCGCCTGTAGGCGGAAGATCCGCCTCCTTCCGGCGGAAAAATCGAAAATGGAAGATTGACCGGGAAAATGCCTTTGCAAAAGCGTAACGCTTATAACCTTCGGCAAGATAAGGGATTAGGACAAAAGGCGATTGTACAAAAAAGTACGAGGCATTTTCCCCGGTTACCCCAAATTTTCCAAAGGAAAATTTGGGGTCGGCCCTTCGGGTAAATAATGCCTACTGCATTATTTGGGTTGATATAGATGCTGGATAATTGAATAGTATAGGAAATTCCTTTTTGGACGCAGATGAGCGCAGATTATCAAGATTTTTTCGCCAAAGGCGAATCCGCCTGAGTAAAAAGTATAAAGAGCTAACTGAGAAGATTATTAAAATTTTCTATATAGAAGTTGGGCTTCTGCTTAACTTTGGGCCTAAACCAGAGGTAAGACGCAAGGCATTTGATAACTCAAGGAAATAATTGGCAGGGTACAGATTTATAGGATTTTTTAATCCTGATTTATCTGCGTAAATCTGCGTCCTATTAACTTGTATTGGATGTTTGATGCTCGTATTGAAAAGGAAATAGTTTTGCTAGTCCGTAGACGGATTGATTGGGGGGGGAGATTTGATCGGAAAGGTTAGTTTCCCGCTTTTTATACACTTAGCACATACCAGAGTTTTTCTAATTTTACCCTGGATAAGGATTCTTTTCTTTTGGAGATTAGGAATAAACCATCTTTTTGTAACCCCGGTAGTTTTCAGGCCTATCCCTCCTTTTTTCTTGGCGAGACCCCGGCGGCTGATAGAATTTCCTGCTACTGGCCCTTTTCCGCAAATTTCACAACGTCTTGACATGGCTATTAATATACTGAGAAAGATTATTTTTGTCAAGAATTAATTATTATAAAAGATTGACACAATTTAGTTTAAAGTTTAAAATTAATTTCATAATAAAGGGATAGATGCTAATTTGTTTTTAGCTAGGATTTTTTTTCTTTTAACTTGCTAATTACCCATAGCTTCAGCCGGAGGAAGATTGCTCCCTGCTTGTTTTCTTTTTGAGGAGGTAGACAAGTGCTTAGAGCATGATGTCTCAGGGAGTTTTATTCGTGACCGGTTTGTGACCGAATACATTATTTATAGAGAGATGTTAAGGAAAGCAAAAATAGCCGATGCAAAAGGAATCTATAGGCTTATAAGTTTTTGGGCCAAAAAAAATAAAGTTTTAGAAAGGCCGCTTAACTATATTTATGAAAACATTAGAGATTTTTGGATTTGTACGCAAAATAGAAGAATAATCGGCTCCTGTGCTTTACATGTTATAGGATGGGAAGATTTAGCTGAGATTAAGTCTTTAGTTGTGGATAAAAGAAAGCATAAGAAAGGCATAGGGAAAGAATTGGTAGAAGCATGCGTAAAGGAGGCTAAAAGTTTAGGGGTAAAAAATATTTTTGTCCTTACTTTTGTTGAAACATTTTTCAGGCACTTAGGGTTTAAAAAGTTGAGCAAGAACAAGCTCCCTCATAAAATTTGGAGTGATTGCATAAATTGTGTTTATTTTCCTAATTGTAAAGAAGAATCGCTGATTTTAAATATTGGGGGTAGGCGTTAAACTATAAATTTAGGCCGGAAGATTATTAAAAGGGCAGCATAAGATTAATAGAAATTTTGTTGTGAATCTTGGAAAAGGAGGATAGGGATGTTTGTTGAACACCAGTTAACCGAAGATCAGAATATGTTAAAAGATTTATGCCGTCAGATTGCTGAAACAAAGATACGGCCTGTTTCCAGAGAGTTAGACGAAAAAGAGGAATTCCCTAAAGAGATTATGAAAGTTTTAGGACAATCAGATCTTTTTGGCATTTGTATCCCTGAAGAATACGGGGGAATAGGAGGAGGCCTTATTGATTTATGTGTTGCTACCGAAGAAATTTCACGTGTGGACGGAGGCATTGCTGCTTCTTTTGCCGCGTCTTTTCTGGGGATGTTTCCGGTCCTTTTATTTGGTACAGAGGAACAAAAGAAACGGATTTTACCTCCTATTGCTTCAGGTGAAAAGCTGGCAGCTTTTGCCTTAACTGAACCTGAGGCAGGTTCTGACGCGTCTGCAGTTAAGACGCAAGCAAAAAAGAAAGGGGATAATTATATTCTTAACGGGACAAAACATTTTATTACCAATGGCGGAGACGCGGATGTATATACGGTAGTTGCTGTTACAGATAAATCTAGAGGCCCTAGAGGAATATCTGTTTTTATTATAGAGAAAGGTGCAGAAGGATTTAGCTTTGGGAAAAAAGAAGAGAAAATGGGTATAAGAGCTTCTTCTACAGGGGAGCTTATATTTAACGATGTTAAAGTCGGCCATGAAAATCTTTTAGGGAGAAGAGAAGGGACAGGATTTGTTGCTACTATGCGGACATTTGATCAGTCGCGTCCGGGGGTAGCGTCTCAGGCTGTGGGTATTGCCCAAGGAGCATTGGAATTAGCTTTACAGTATGCTCACGGAAGAGTTCAATTTGGTCAACCTATTACTTCTTTTCAGGGGATTCAGTGGATGTTAGCGGATATGGCAACAAAGGTAGAAGCTGCAAGAAGCTTGGTTTATTCTGTCGCTTCCATGGTAGATCGAGGCATAAAGGATATAGGAGCAGCATCCGCAGCCGCAAAGCTTTTTGCTTCGGATGTGGCTATGGAGGTTACTACGGATGCTGTTCAGATTTTTGGCGGTTATGGTTACATGAGAGATTACCCTGTTGAAAAATTTATGCGTGACGCAAAAATTACTCAAATATATGAAGGAACGAATCAAATCCAGAAAAATATAATTGCTTTAAAACTTATAAAGAAATATACGAAGTAGAATAATCGGATAGATAAGGCTATAATGTTTCTAGATTGGCAACAATTGAGTGAAGCTCCACTACCTCTGGCGGCGGAACGCGGAGTAATCTACGGTCTACGAGTCATGTGTCATTGAAGCAGGAAGCAGACGCCAAATATTCCGCCGGAATATTTGAGTAAGCTCTGTAGAACGGTAAAGATAAGGTGAAGCGGAGAGAGATTATTAGTAATATGTATTTAACGGGAGGATAGTATATTTTTCTTGTCGAATTATTTAAGAGGAGGTATAATATTTTGTTATGGAAAAGAAACGTATCCTAATCGTCGATGACGCTTTGTTTATGCGTAATTTAATAAAAGGTGTTGTAACTGAGGCCGGCTTTGAAATATGTGGCGAAGCAGATAACGCTTTAGCTGGGGTACAGAAATATAAAGATTTAAAACCCGATTTAATGACATTAGACATTGTGATGCCGATGATGGAAGAAATGGATGGAATAATGGCAGTAAAAAATATCATATCTTTTGATTCTCAGGCAAAAATCATTGTTGTTTCCTCGTTGGGAGATAGAAGATTGATTCAAGAAGCTTTACTTTACGGAGCGAAGGATTATGTGGTTAAGCCGTTTACAGTAGAGAGGCTATTAGAAATTATAAGAAGAATTTTTTCTGAGGAGAAAAGTTAGAAATGGAAGATTTACCATACAATGCTTTTCAAAAAGACGCTTTAAAGGAAATCGGCAACATATGTGCCGGGAATGCTGCTACTGCCCTTTCCCAACTTCTAAATAAAAAAGTAGAGATAAATGTCCCCACGGTTTATTTGATGCCTGTAGAAGAAGTTCCTAAGGTTGTAGGAGAGGATAAGGTAGTTGTTGGTTTGATGGTAAGAGTTTTGGGTGATTTTCCCAGTGCAATCCTTTTTATTTTTTCCCAGAAAGATGCTTTAGCTCTGGCCTCATTGCTAACGAATAAGGTATCACCCACTGGAAAGATAATAAGAGAAATGGAACGTTCCGCTCTTAAAGAGATCGGAATGATTTTAGCCAATGCTTATTTAGGTGCTTTATCTGCATTTACAAAATGGGGGCTTGTTCCTGCGGTCCCGGAATTTATTGAGGATATGGCTGGAGCAATGATGGATTTTATATTAATAGAGTTAAGTGATATTTCTAAATATGCCTTACTTATAAAGTCGGAGTTTAGCGAAATAACTACTAAAGTAACTGGGCATTTTTTCCTTATTCCCAATCCCAAAGGACTAGAAGTCCTCCTTAAGGCCATCGATATTTAAATGATCACGAATAGAAATTACCGCGAGTTATTTTTTGGAGAATCTCAAGAATATTTAAAAGAAGTAAATAGCGCTTTAGTTAATTTAGAGAAGAATTCGAAGAATTACGAAGCGATAAATACGGTATTCCGCCTTATGCATACTTTAAAAGGTATGGCTGCTACTATGGAGTATAACGAGTTAGCTGATCTCGCCCATCATCTGGAAGATGTATTTGATGCTTTTCGTTCCAAACAAATAAAAATTAGCAGTAAAGTCATGGATATTATTTTTGAAAGTATTGATGCCTTTGCTTTGATTGTAAATGATTTAAGAGAGGAGAAACCTATTTCGGTACAGGTTGATAAATATCTAGACAAATTGAGTAAGGTTTATTCCAGAGAAAAGGAAACGGAAATTGTAGAAGTAGAATTTCCAAAAAGCGGGATTGTCGAATTCGACCCCGGGCGTATTAACGAATTAAAAAAACAAGGGAAAAAAGTTCTGCATATAAAAGTTGTTTTAGTAGCAAATTGTCTCTTAAAAGGTGCGAGAGCCTTTTTAGTCTTGAAGAGAGCAGAGGCTCTCGGAGAAGTAATAAAGGTTTCTCCAGCGGAGGAGCTCTTAAAAGAAGATAAATTTGATATTTCTTTTGAACTGTTGATGGCAACTGAAAAGAATCCGGAAGATATTAAGAAAGGCTTATTAAAAATATTAGAGGTGGAAGAAGTAGAAGTTTCACCTTTTGAGAATGTTCTTTTAGAGGAAGAAAAGAAACAGTTTATCTCCCTTAGAAAAATTCAGAGCATGAGAATACCTGTTGAACGGTTGGATAAAATTATGAATATTATGGGGGAGTTATCTATAGTCAAAAGTAGATTGGTTCAGATTGTTAAGAATTATGATTCCGTTCTCTTGAAGGATACAACAAGTTTTGTCGAACGATTGATTTCGACTCTTCAAGATGAAACCTTAAAGATGAGGCTTCTCCCTATTTCCTATATATTGGATAATTTTTTCCGTACTGTACGCGATTTAACAAGAAAACAGAATAAAGAAGCAGAGTTAGAAATAACCGGGAGTGAAATAGAAGTTGATAGAGTAGTTTTAGATGAAATCGCGGATCCTTTGCTTCATCTTATCCGAAATGCTATCGATCATGGCATAGAGACAGTTGAGGAAAGAAAACATCTAGGTAAGAAAGTACCTGCTAAAATATTTATAAAGGTATTGCGTGAAAAAGGCCAGATTATAATAGAGATTAGTGATGATGGCAGAGGTATAGACTTTGCTAAAATAATACAGAGTGGGATAGAAAGACGGTTTGTTACCCGGGAAGAAACTTTAGAATTTAAAGCCCGGCAGGTTTTAGATATTTTGACTACGCCGGGATTTTCTACCCGGAAGAAAGTTACCAAAGTTTCTGGCAGAGGTGTTGGTTTAGATGTTGTTAAAGATAAATTGGATGCTTTTGGGGGAAGGTTGGATTTAGAAAGTAAATTAGGGGAAGGGACAAAGTTCATTTTAAGTTTGCCTTTAACCTTAGCCATTATAAAAGCGATGTTAGTGCTTGTAGGGGAATATACATATGCAATCCCTCTTATGAACATAAGAGAGACTGTAAAGATTAATAATCAAGACGTGAAACATATAAAAAATATTGAAGTAATAAGAATTAGAGATGAAATCATTCCTATTTTTAGACTGGCAAAAGAGTTAAACATAGATGCGCAAAATAGTGAGGATAAAGAAAAAACTTCAATAGTAATCGTAGAAGGCAGAGTAAAAAGTGTGGGGTTGGTTGTTGATAAAGTAATCGGAGAGCAGGATATTGTTGTAAAGCCTTTAGCTGCTTTTGTTAAAAAGACGAAAGGAATAGCGGGAGCAACCATCCTTGGTGATGGCCGAGTGGCTTTAATTTTAGATGTTCTAAATATAAAATAAATCCCTTTTTAGATTCCATCAGTTGCTTGCCGTATAGGAAACTATAGGAAGTTATTCGTTTGTAAGGCACATACATATAAATGATTAGTGAAAGTAATTTTGAGTACCCGGCAGGAAAGCCTGTAAGGAAGGATTTTGAATGTCAGGCTTTGCCAGAAATAAAATTACTTGCGCGTTAGGATGTGTTCACCTTCGGCAGAGCTAAAGATGCGTCCTTTGTTGAAAGAAATAATAAGAAAGGGAAGATCCCATGGCCGGTTAACTCATAGTACGCTCAAGCCCGTTTTTTGTGTTGACGCTATAAGAGATTAAACGTATACTAGATTTTTAAGGAGGTGTAATGATGGAATTCCATAATTATATGGAGGATATAGTTTTATCTATATTAGATAGTGTACTTTTAGATATAGGTGGAGTTTGTGATTGTGAAAGATGTAAATTAGATATTACGGCTCTGGCCTTAAATAATCTTCTGCCCAAATATGTGGTAAGTCATAAAGGCAGAGTATATACTAAATTAGCAGAATTAGAATTTCAGTTTAAAGCAGATGTCGTGAAAGAGATTACTAAGGCTGTAGAAGTTGTGAAAAAGAACCCTCAACATTAATTGCGATGATGATTTTAGATAAGGAAGAAAAGTTTTTAGAGCCTGAGGTAGATTCCTTTTTGTATTTCGCAAGAAATAAGAAGAATTTAGATATTAGCGTTTATCGGAGGACTTTTTTAAAGCGCAGGTTAAGAATAAGGCTTGATGCTTTAAGGATGGATAATTTATTGGATTATATCCAGTTTATAAAAAACGACTCTGGGGAATGGGATATTTTTCTGGATACCCTGAGTATAAATGTTTCTAAATTCTTTCGTGACCCCGAAGTATTCAGAGAGTTTCAGGACATTTGTATCCCCGAGTTAATTGCAAGAAAACAGAGAGGGAAAGCGAGGTTTATTAAATCTTGGTCTTGCGGGTGTTCCGACGGAGAAGAACCTTATTCTTTAGCTATAACCTTCAAAGAGTATCTAAGAAAAAAAAGGATTGAGAAATTTATTGTTAGGATTTGGGCCACAGATGTTGATGAAGATGCGTTAAGGAAAGCAAGGAAAGGGGAGTATCCTAAAGCGTCATTAAAAAATGTGAATGGAGATATTTTGCAGAAATACTTTATCTCTTTACCCGGTAATTTTTACAGAGTAAAAGATGAAATTAAGAGTATGGTTACTTTTAAAAAACATAATCTTTTTACGGGTTCTCCCTTAAAATTCGCAGACGTGGTTTTTTTTAGAAATGTGAGGATTTACTTTGGTGCAAAAGAAGGGAAAAAGATTTTTTTCAATATAGCCAATTCTTTAAAAAAAGAAGGATATTTCGTTTCCGGGAAAACAGAGAATATAGCCTTTTTTCCATCCCATTTGTTTAAAATGGTAAGTTTGTCTAACAAGATAGCAAAAAAAGTTTAAAGAAAAGGAGGTTGATTATGGGGGCAAAAGTTTTAATAGTAGATGATGCTCTCTTTATGCGTAAGATGCTTGCGGATATTTTAAAGAAAGAGGGTTTCGAAGTTTGTGGAGAAGGAGAAAATGGGAAAGAAGCCGTTAGTAGATATAAAGAATTGAAGCCGGATTTAGTTACTATGGATATTGTTATGCCTAAGATGGAAGAAATTGACGGTATTTCTGCCGTAAAAGAGATTGTAAGGGAAGATCCTCAGGCAAAGATTATTATGGTTTCTGCCATGGGACAACATGCTTTAGTAGTTGAAGCAATTCAAGCGGGTGCGAAAGATTTTATTGTAAAGCCTTTTCATCCTTCCCGGGTTATAGAAGCGATAAGGAGAGTTTTGGGAGAATAGACTCTTTACTCTGGGTATAGAAAATAGAAAAGGAATAATTTTGTGGCTTTAATAGTAGTAGGGATGGCAGAACTAAAGATTGCTTCTTCTCCTGATACTCTCGTTACGAGAGGCTTGGGGTCTTGTGTCGGGATAGCCATGTATGGGTCTTATAAAAAAATAGGGGCGTTGGCTCATGCTATGGTACCTTTATGTGAGAAAGGTACAGTTAAAAATAATCCCGCCAAATTCGTGGATTCAGTTATCCTATTAATGATTGATGAATTAAAACAACGGGGATGTGTGTTTAGAAATTTAAAAGCGAAGATATTTGGTGGTGCGCATATGTTTAGTTCGATCCCTATGGATAGTCCTTTTAATATTGGAGTCAGGAATGTGAATGTGGCAAGGAGTACTTTGAGCTCTCAGGGTATTCAGCTTTTGGCTGATGATACAGGCGGCAATTACGGAAGGACAATTTTTTTTGACTTAGACACGGGTAAAATAAAAGTTAAAACAATATTTCACGGCGAGAAAGAACTATGAAGAAAATAAAAGTTTTTATCGTTGAAGATTCTAATTTAATGCAGAAGGTAATATCTGATATATTATTAAGTGATCCTCAGATAGAAGTAGTAGGAACCAGTAGGTTTGGGAAGGAAGCTTTGGAGAAAATACCCAGGATTTCTCCGGATGTAGTTACTCTGGATATAAATCTTCCCGATATTAAGGGAACAGTAGTACTTGAAGAATTAATGAGGTGTTTTCCCACGCGTGTTGTGTTGCTTTCTGCTCATACTCAGGAAGGGGCAGAAATCACTATGAAAGCTTTAGCATTGGGGGCTGTAGATTTTATCTCTAAGCCATCAGGAGAAGTATCCCTAGATCTTTATAACTTTAAAGAGGAGATTATTTCGAAAATCAAACTTGCTGCTACGGTAGATTTGAAAAGACTTTTTCCTTTATATAAAAAGATACCTTTAAGTAAGAAAAGTTTGTCTATAGAAAAGATGGTCGTTATCGGTGCTTCCACAGGAGGTCCCAAAGCAATATTGCGAGTAATGCTTGGGTTCCCGCTTTATTGTAATGCCACTTTTTTGGTTGTTCAACATATGCCTGTAGGTTTTACAAAAAGCTTTGCTGAGAGACTTTCCGAGTATTCCAATATCAGGTCAAAGGAAGGCGAAGACAGGGAAGCGATTATTAAAGGTTGTCTTTATGTCGCGCCCGCAGGGTATCATATGTCTATAGATAAGATAGTGGGGGGAGAGAATAAATATTCTATAAGATTGGATAACGATATGCCTTTGGTTAATTATGTAAGGCCGGCCATTGATATTACTATGGCTTCCGTAGCCGACAAATTTGATGGGAAATTGGTAGGAGTGGTTCTTACAGGAATGGGTAAAGATGGCTTAGAGGGGGCCATAAAGGTAAAAGCTAAGGGAGGCAAAATCATTGTTCAAGATGAAAGAACTTGTGTGGTTTATAGTATGCCACGTAATATTGTAAACGCGGGATTGGCTGATGACGTTTTACCTTTAGGGGAGATTGGGAAAAAAGTCTTAGAATATTTAAACGATGCATAATCAAAAAGATATTTCGCTGATTCAGTTGGATGCGCTTAAGGAAATAGGAACTATTGGTATAGGGAGGGCAGCTACAGCATTGTCAGAATTACTTAATTGTAAAGTAGAGATTACTTTACCTGAAACAAAGTTAATCCCTTTGGAAGTTTTGAGTAACATTTTGGGTGAAGCTGACGAGGTGTTTTTTGTTTTAGATATTAGTACGGAAGGAGATATTAACGGAAGAATCTTTTTCCTTTTAACTCCGGAAGAAGCAAGAATACTGGGGGGTGCTCTTTTAGGAAAATCTCCTCAAGACATAGATGCAGAAGATCTTTTATTCCAATCTTCTTTGAAAGAACTAGTTAATATATTAGTGGGTGCTTATATGAATGCTCTTTCCGATATGACAGGTTTAACCATTATGTATAATGTTCCTAATTTGGCCGTAGATATGGTAACAGCACTTTTAGATTTCTTTTTTATTCATATAGCTCAACATAGTGATGACGCCATTTTTGTAAAAACTCAACTTAAAGTTAAAGATATAGCTTTTAATAAAGGTTTTTTTCTGTTTTTCCCTGACTTAGAATCTTTGCGAAGACTATTTTCGGCTTTAGGAATTGAGGGTAATTAGTTTTTCACGCTATAGGCGAGTCCCTGTCCGCTTTCCCACGGAGGGAGCAGACGAGTACCTTTAATTGCCCTCGAGGCAGGTAAACGGATTCGTAGGGTTAGCGGATTGGCTTCGGCGAATGAAAGGAAGATACTCCCGTACGGGGGGCATTGGGTGTTTCATTACCTGGATAATTTTAGGGTAACAAGTTAAAAAGTGGGAGTAAGAAGAAAGGAGGCAAAATGGAGGACAAAAGAAGATTTAACCGTTTGGATTTAGTTCAAGATGGGGCTGTTGTTTCATGCGCGGGCATAGAAGAAAAGGGTAAGATTTCAGATATTAGCAGAGGGGGGATGAAGGTTTTTTTCTCGCAACCGATGGAGATAGGAGCGGTTATCCACGGTCAGTTTCGAGTCCTTTCTGATAGAGAGCCTTTTTTTGTGAAAGGAATAATTACCAGAGTTGTCGGAGTCGATAATATGTGGGAAGTGGCTGTTAAATTTGAAAAGGTAAGCACTATACCCTTGGACGCTTAATTTTAACCCTGAATGAACTTTGAGCGTTTTTAAGTAAAGCCTGCTTTTTATAGTCCATAGGACAGAGAGTAGAAATTCTGCAATTTAACCTGTCAGTTTGTTATTTTAGACTCGTTCTGTAATTAACCGGGAAAATGCCTTTGCAAAGGCGTTCCGAAGGATCC
>JAGLUN010000058.1 GCA_023134705.1 Candidatus Omnitrophota bacterium
GATTTTCTTGAATGCATTTTTCCGGCTAATTTGCACCAGGCGCAAATTAGCCGCCTATTATTTTCCTCTACCACCCTTTTTCTTTCCTATCCATCTCCCCCGCGGGGTATAAGAAGTGTGCAAAAGCTTATGGCTTAAATGCCCGCAAGGCCCTTCGGTTAAAAATTCCTTATAAATTTGTTTTATAATCGGGTTCTCATGAGATTTTCTGTAAGGTAAACCTTCGTCCTCAGCATAAATAGCTCTTGCCCGGGCTGCTCTGATTTCAGGACTGGTAGGAATAGGCTGGCCTCCTCCGCCAAGGCACCCACCAGGACAAGCCATTATCTCAATAAAATGATATTCATTTAATTGCCCCCGGCATAACATATCCATTATCTTCTTAGCATTAGCAGTTCCATGTCCCATCATTACTTTTAAAGTCACTCCTTCTAAAAATTTCCACTGTTTAACTGTTTTCTTTATAGGGATTTCTGCTCTACGGATACCTTCCATTCCTCGTACCGGAGTTACCTGCAAATTTTTAAAAGGAACTTCTTCCCCGGTTATAAGCTCATAGGCAGTCCTGATTGCCGCCTCCATTACACCGCCGCTTGTGCCAAAAACCAAACCGGCACCGCTTCCGATACCAAGAGGGTCATCAAAGCCGGAATCAGGAAGATTGGGCAAATCAATACCACACTCTTTAATCATCCCGGCGAGCTCCCGGGTAGTCAAAGCGTAATCAACATCTTTAAACCCGGAATCATTCATTTCCGGCCGTTCACACTCAAACTTTTTGGCCGAACAAGGCATTAAAGAAACACTAACTATACTTTTAGGGTCAATGTTCTCACGTTTGGCATACCATGTTTTTACAACCGCGCCAAACATCTGTTGGGGCGATTTACATGTAGACACATGTCCAAGTTTCTCAGGATAAAAATATTCGATATACTTTACCCAACCCGGCGAACAGGAGGTAATTTGAGGCAAAGCAACACTTTTATCTTTATCAACAAGGGCCTTTTTTAACCGCAAAAGAAGCTCAGTGCTTTCTTCCATAATTGTTAAATCCGCGGTAAAATTCGTATCAAACACTTTATCGAATCCCAGCCTTTTTAAAGCGGTATTCATTTTCTTGGTTACACTCGTTCCCGGAGGAAGGCCGAATTCCTCTCCTATTGCCGCCCGCGGGCTGGGAGCGGTCTGGATAATTACATGTTTTGCAGAATCATCGATCGCTTCCCAGACCACCTCCGAAGGGTCTTTAGATTTTAAAGCCCCGGTAGGGCAGCGGTTAATACACTGCCCGCAGTTAATACAAATAACATCCTGTAAAGGTTTATCCTGGTACGTTACAATCTTTGTATCTGCCCCCCGGTACGCGGCTTCAAGCACTCCGACTTCCTGAAGATCAATGCAAGTCCGCACACACCGCCGGCACAACACGCATTTATCCATATCGCGTTCAAGGGCATAACTCGATAGATCTTTCTCATACCGCGGCACCTCGATATGCCCAAACTTATAGGTAACTACTTTATACTCTTTAGCTAAGCTTTGAAGTTCGCAATTATTATTCTTGGCACAGGAATAACATTCTCCATAATGATTTCTTAACAGCAGCTGAATTATATTACGCCGGGCACGGCGTACCCGGGGAGAATAAGTCTTTACTTTGACCGGGCTAAACACAGGGTATGAACAGGAAGCCTGTAATGTCCGTTGTCCTTCTACTTCAACCACGCATACCCTGCATACGCCGGCAAGGCAAAGATCGTCGTGCTGACATAAAGTGGGAATTTTAATATTTACTAACCGGGCCGCTTCCAGAATAGTAGTTCCCCGGTGAACCTCAACGGACTCATCATCAATCACTACTTTTACCATTATTTCCCGGTCTTGCTGAGCTGAATCATCAAAAGCCTGCTTCCTCTGACTTATAGGCGCCCGGGAAGTGTCCTGCGCGAATGGTTTTGTCTTACCCATTGAACTTCTTCTCCTTCTTTTTAATTTTCGACAACCGGTATTCCTTTTTAAAATTATTCAGTACCGACAAAAAAGCGTTCGGGCTTGACTGCCCTAACCCGCATTTTGAGGCAAGCTGCATCGTTTCGGCCAAAGAAAATAAATCCTTTAAGTATTCTTGGTCACACTTACCTTCTTTTAACCTTTCTATCCCTTCGATCAAAACCGGGATTCCCTCCCGGCAGGGAGTACATTGTCCGCAAGACTCTTCTTTAAAGAAGACCAAAAAGTTTTTTACCACTTTAAGCAAATCCCGTTTCTCATTAAAAATGATAACAGATCCTCCAGTAGAAAGATCTTCATAAGCAATAACGCGGTTAAACTCTTTTTTAGGGATACACACTCCGGAAGCACCGCCAACCTGCACGGCTTTAGGATTTTTGGCCCCGGCCATCTTAATAATCCGCTTTATTGTAATTCCAAAAGGCACTTCATATACACCCGGGTTTTTACAATCTCCGGAGATACTTAATAATTTCGAACCGGCTGATTTTTCCGTTCCAATTGACTTAAACCAATCAACGCCTTTAGCGATAATATGCGGAACCACGGCAAAAGTTTCAACATTGTTAACAATAGTAGGATGCCGGTAATAACCGGTATCAACCGGGAAAGGCGGCCGATTCCTCGGCTCCCCGCGATAGCCTTCCAAAGATTCAATCAAAGCTGTTTCTTCGCCGCAAACATAAGCACCTACTCCCAAACGAATCTCTATGTCAAAATCAAAACCTTCCTTCCCCCTGATATTTTTCCCTAAAGCGCCTTCCTTCCGCATTTGTTCGAAAGTTTTTTCTAAAAACGGGACAAAAGCTCTATATTCTCCCCGCAAATACAAAATTCCTTTCTCCGCTCCGATAGCAAAGGCTGCGATAATCATTCCTTCAAAAATTAAACACGGATACTCAGCTAAAAGGATTCTATCCTTAAATGTCCCCGGTTCCCCTTCATCGGCGTTACATATGACATACTTCTTTTTATCTGCTGACCCCGCGGCTAAATTCCATTTTAACCCAGTGGGAAATCCCGCGCCGCCTCTTCCCTTCAAATTAGAATCCCGAGCCATTTTGAGAACCCCGGATTTTCCTGACTTCAAAGCCCGATCTAATCCGGCGTATGGTTTAATCCCGCTGAAGATTACCGGCCCCGTTCGTTTTATCTCCATAGTCTTCTCCTTACTTTTCATTTGGTATTGTCAAACATTTTTTTGACAGGATTAACTGGATTAACAAGATAAAATTTATAATATGATCAAAAATGTTTTAAATAAAGGTTAAAACATAAAAACAGATATTTTTTGATTATTTAATCTTTGAATCCTGTTTATCCTGCCTGCCCCGTATGAACGGAGTGAGTTTACGGGGTAAATCCTGTCAAAGAATATCTAAATTGTTTTTTATTTTTTCCCTGCCTTCCTGTCCTCCTTATTTATTTTCTTCTTTTTCATATTTCTTTTATTCTATTTTTAAGCGTATCTCTCATTTTCACTTTAACTCTTTTATAATTTTACTCACCATTTGAGCAGTTACTTTTCCGACAAGTTTATCGTCAACCATAACAGCCGGGGACTGATCGCACATCCCGATACAATTTGTTCTTTCCAGAGTAAACTTTTTATCTTTGGTAGTTTCGCCTGTTTTAATTCTAAGCTTTTTCTCAAATTCCTTCACAATCTTTTCACTCCCGGCCAACACATTAGAAATACAATTACTTACCCTTATAATATGCTTCCCTTTTCTTTGGGTATTAAAAAAAGAATAGAATGTAACTACAGAATAAACCTCTACGGGATGAATCCCCAGTTTATCGGCAATATCCTGCATGTCAGCATTTCCTATATACCCTTTTTTATCCTGCACTTTCTGCAAAATAGGCAAAAGCTGTGACCGTTTTCCTTCACCCGAAAGGGCTTCTTCCCTTTTGTCTTTTCTTACTTTCTTAAATCCACCTGATCTTACCATTGTTCCACTCCTTTTAATCCAAATAATGCAGTAGGCATTATTTGGATTATTTGGCCGGTTTAAAACTAGTCCCTATTTGGCAAGAATAGTCATAGCCAAATCAAAAACTTCCTGAGGCTTAACTGCCTTAAGGCACAAAAATCCTTTTTGGCAATTATGGGCAAAGCATTTTTTACAACCCGTGTCTTTATGAAGATAAAAACAATTCTTTCCTAAAGGGCCCCAGCGTGTAGGGGCTAACCCGGGCTTATTTCTTCCAAAAATAGAAATTACCGGTACACCTAAACTCGCGGCAATATGCACCGGGCCGCTGTCATTAGAAACAAAAAGAGCCGCTCTTTTAATAAGAGCCCCTAAGCCGGAAATATCCAATTTTCCCCGCAAATCTATCAAATCAGGATGATCTTTTATTAACCCCCCGGCATTAACAGTTTCCTGTCTTGAAGTTACCACAACGATTTTGGAAATCCCTTCCTTCTTAAAAAGTTTTACCAGAGAAGAAAAATAGTTGAGCGGCCATCGTTTGGAAACACAGGAAGCAGAGGGATGAAAAACTAAAAAGACATCATCTTTTCCTAGTCCATGTTCGATTAAGAGCTTTTCGACAAGTGCTTCTTTATCCTTCTTTAAAGGGAAGTATAAGGATTTATCTTTAACCGGAATCTCCAATGCTCTTAAAATATCCAGGGTGTATTCTAATTCATGTTTTTCTCCTTTCTGTTTATAATGAGGAATTTTTTTACTTAATAAAAAACCCATCTTCTTATCCCAGCCGGCCCGGAAAGGAATGCCGGCAAAAAAAGTAAGCAGATGCGCTCGGTTTGTCGGATGCAGAATTATAGCCCAATCAAATTTATTTTTACGCAAATAGAAACAAAATCTGAGAGAAGAGAATAAACTTCTCTGTTTATCATATTTATCATAAACAATAACCTCATCCAAATAAGGGTTTCCTGCCAAAACCTCTTTGGTATACGGCCGGCAGAGAAAAGCAATGTAGGCATCAGGGAATGCCAACCTTAAATTTCTAATTACCGGCGTAGATAGAATCACATCTCCTAATCTATCTGTACGAATAATTAAAATTTTTTCCGGCCTTTTCATCTATTACTCTTTATCTGCCATTAATTCGGCGATTGCCGCTAAAATTTTTTCGGCCTCTATATCCATACATACCTGTTTATAACTACAACTGCCACGTCCACAGGGCCGGCATTTTAAATCCTCTCGCGCCAAAACTTTATATTTTCGCGACCAGGGGCCGAACTTACAAATATCCGTAGGTCCAAAGAGAGCCGCAATCGGGACATCTACGTAACTGGCTAAGTGAAGAATAGCAGAATCTACACAAAGACATAAGGAAGCGCAATTCTTTAGAAGATAATAAACATCGAGGAGACTTGTTTTACCCGATAAATCAACCACATTATTCTTAGAATCGATCTGCTGATAATAATCTTTTGAATTTTCATCACCTAATAAAACTACTTTTTTCCGCCGGCAAATAGTGTCGATAATTGTTTTCAACTGTTTAACCGGATACGTTTTTAAAAAGGATTTAGAAACGGCGGCGACAAACACTGAACCTTCAAACTCATCCAGGTGCCAATTTTTTTTCTCGCCCTCATCCAGGATGAAACCGCCTCTTTCTACCTTATCTGTCTTAATAAACCTTTTTACTAGTCTAATATACCTTTCTTTTAAAGGCATCCTCTCAGGATACATCCTTATAAAAGGAGTACGCTGTTTAACTCCTAAGATAAGAGGGAATAAAGAATTCTTAAAGTCCAGCATAAGCTGATAACCACCTTTCCTAAGAGAGAAAGCGTATCCAACCTTTTCTCTAATTCTACAGTGTTTATTATAAACCACAAACTCATCAATAAATTTATGACGGGACAGAAACTCTTTGGTATTAGGAGAGAGTATTGCCGTTACTTTACTTTCGGGGAAGTTAGCTTTGACCGAATCTAAAGCAGGCAAAGCCATAATCGCGTCGCCTATATTGGTAGGAAAATTAACCAAAATCTTTGGGGTCATCTTAAATACCTTTTTTATAACGGCTATTTTTGGTCTTCCAGAATTTGCTTTAGTTTAAGAAAAACCTCTACGGGCGAAATCATTTTCATGCAAATATTATTATCACAGGCCGAATTGTAACAGGGAATCTCACAATCCACATGCCCTTTAAGGATATAAACCCGCTTGCCTCTGGGAGCAGTTATTGAAGGCGACGTAGGTCCGAAAAGGACTAAAACCTTTTTTTCTAAAGACGCGGCTAAATGTGCCGGGCCGGAATCGCCGGAAACTAAAACATCCATTTTTTCCAAAATCGCGGCAAGCTCTCTTAAACTTGTTTTGCCGCAAAGATTAATTACGCTTTTATTCCTTTTCTTTACTATCTCCTCTGCCGCTGACATGTCTTTTTTCGCCCCAATCAAGAATACCCCCGCCCCTATATTCGTTAACTCCTCTATGAGTTCAATAAAATACCGCCTGGGCCACATTTTAAGAACCCAATTACAAGAAGGATTTATCGCTACTAAATGTTTATATCTCTGACGGTAAACTTTTATGAATTCTTCCGCTTTCAACTTTTCGTCTTTCTTCAAAAAGAAACGGGGATTTTTCTCTTTCACAGGAACCCCTATCCCTTCAGCAAGAAGGCAATAATAATCTCCTCTATGCAAAGGCAGCTCCGGTAAAGGCACTTTGCGGTTAACTAAAAATGCTGTTTTAATCCTCTTAAACCCTACCCTTTGCTTTATCCCGGCCAAAACACATAAAAATGTACGTGTAAAAGAACGATGGATTAAAATTACCGTATCGAACTTTTTCTCACTTAAAGAACTTACAAATTTAATTTTTGAAAATAGACTTTTATGAGTAGTCTTTTCATCGAATTCAATAAGTTCATCTATATAAGGATTGTTCTTAAACAATTCTAACACCCGCGAAGGAGCCATAACCCCGACATGCGAAGAGGGAACCTTATCTTTTAAAGCTTTAAATATAGGTAAGGTAAGAATACAATCTCCCAGCCAGTTTACTTCAACAACCAGGATCCTCTTCATGATTGAATTATCATCTCTTAAAAGCTCTCTCTTTGCCGGAAGCGAATCTGCCTTAGGCGGAAAGCCAGATTTAATTTGTATCATAAGATTAATCCCAAATAATGCAGTTAGCATTATTTGCCCGTATACCCTGACGGGCAGGCTTCGCACTCCCCTGACGGGGAGGCTTCGCACGGG
>JAGLUN010000059.1 GCA_023134705.1 Candidatus Omnitrophota bacterium
CCCTACGGGCAAATAATGCTAACCGCATTATTTGGGTTAATTTATAAGATGCCAAATCAGGATGTACCTTTACCGGTTAAAATAAGGCCTGTTGTTTTAAAAGATTTCGTCGGCCAGAATCATATATTAGGCGAAGGCAAATTATTAAAAAGAGTAATTGTTTCTAAAAGGATTCCCCCTTTGATTTTCTGGGGGCCGGCAGGTTGTGGTAAAACTACCTTAGGTTTTATACTCGCTCACTATATAGACGCGGAGTTCACTTATATTAACGCGGCCTTCTCCCCGATTAAAGAGGTTAAAAGGATTTTGGCCGAAGGAAGAAAAAAATTTAAACAAACAGGTAAAAAGATAATTCTTTTTATTGATGAGATTCATCGTTTCAATAAAATTCAACAGGAGATACTAGTTCCCGACATGGAGCAGACTACAATGATTTTTATTGGAGCGACAATTTATAATCCCCGTTATTACTTTATCCCGTCTTTAGTTTCCCGTTCAATCATCGCTCAGTTTAAGCCTTTGACTAACGAAGAAATTATTCTTATTTTAAAGAGAGCCTTAAAAGATGCTCAACGTGGCCTGGGCAATTTAGATATCAGAGTTACGAATAAAGCCCTGGATTACATTGCAATGAATTCTTCTGGTGACGCCCGAAAGGCGCTTGCCAGCCTGGAAATAGGAGCTTTAACCACTCCCCCGGATAAGGAAGGCAGAATAATTTTTAATCTAGCGGTAGCAAAGGAAATTATCCAGAAAAATATTTTTTATGATAAGAATGGTTCTTATCATTACGATACTATCTCCGCTTTTATAAAATCTATTCGAGGATCGGATCCGGACAGTGCTTTATACTGGTTAGCAAAGATGCTGGAGGCGGGTGAAGACCCCAGATTTATTGCCCGGAGGCTGGTTATTTTATCCAGTGAAGATATAGGAAATGCCAATCCTTTTGCTCTAGTTCTGGCGACAAATTGTTTTAAAGCTGTAGAATTCGTGGGTATGCCTGAAGCAAGTCTGATTCTAGCGCAAATTGTGATTTATCTTTCAGGTTCTCCCAAGTCTAATTCCAGTTATAAAGCCTATGAAAGGGCAGTTAGCGATGTAAAAACACAGGACTTGAAAGAAGTTCCTTTTCATTTAAAAACACATTCTCCGCATTATAAATACCCTCATGATTCCGGCGGTTACCTAGAACAGGATTACGGCGTCAGGAAGAAGTATTATTTCCCTCTGGAAGCAGGGGATGAGAAGAAATTAAAACAGTTTTTTAAAAATTTAAAGATTTAAATATTAACACCAATTTTTGCTTAACCTACTAATAATTAAAGAGTTATAGAAGAAAAGCTCTGTCATTTCCCCCAGGAGCCCCGATAAAGTCAGCAGTTTACTTTATTTTTAATGATGGTATAATATTTTTTACCCTTAGGAAAGTATAAAATTACCTAAAGGACTGCGAAAATCGCAGGAAGTTATCACCGAAGGTGATTTTCTTGATATGTGATTGCTGAAAATAACAAGGGATAATTTGTTTATGGTAATAATGAAAGAGAAGGAGATAATAAGGAAGAAGTTGTTAGAAAGATTACTTTCTCTTACTATAAAAGAGTTAGAAAGGAGGAGTAAAAATGTTGGGAAGAAAATACAAAAATTATCTGAATATATTGACGCGAAATGCGTTATGGTTTATTATCCTTTAAAAGGAGAAGTAAATATTTTAGGGATAGTGAGGAAGACATTGAATAAGAAACGAGTTTGTTTCCCCTTGATTAAGGACAGAGATTTGGTTCCTTACAGGGTGAAAGATTTAGAGAAAGATTTCATTAGAGGGCCGTTGGGAGTAAGACAGCCGAATCCGGAGCTAACAGAAGAAGTAAAGCTGGAAGATTTGGATTTGGTGATTGTCCCCGGTCTCGCTTTTGATTATAGCGGGCACCGTTTAGGAAGAGGAGCGGGTTTTTATGACCGCTTTTTAAAAAAATTACCCGAAAAAACAAAGATTGTCGGTGTCGCTTTTAATCTTCAGATTTTAGAAAACCTTCCTCACAAATTCCTTCAGGATGAAAAAGTAGACATTCTTATAACTGATACTTCAATTTAGTCTTTTAGCACTTCAATAAGGAGGTAAAAATGTTATTTCCTATTATTGTTATTATTAGTTTAATCGGCGCGGTAGCCGGTGGTTATTTTTTAGGCGAAGTTTTAGAGAAGAATAAATTAAAAAAAGCTGATAAAGACGCGGAGAAGATAATAAACAGATCTGCGGAAAAAGCAGAGCAAATCACAAGGAAAGCAGATTTAGATGCTAAAGAAATGCTTTACAAACTGAGGATGGATTTCGAGAAACAGACTTCCCAGGGGAAACAGGCACTTGTTCAATTAGAAAAAAGATTATCTCAAAGAGAAGAGAATTTGGAAAAAAGATTGGAGTTTATCGAGAATAAAGAAAGGGTTCTTTTTAAAAAAGAGGAAAGTTTAAAAAAATTTTCTTGGGAATTGGAGGAAAATAATAAAGCTTTGAATAAATTAATTGCTGAAGAAAAAGAACGTTTACAGCGAATATCTTCGCTTACTCCTCAGGAGGCAAGAGAATTGCTTCTTAAACGTTTTGAAGAGGACTTGCGTCAAGAAAAAGCAAAGATGCTTAGGGAGAAGGAGGAAGAGATTAAAGAGGAAGCGGAAGATAAAGCTAAAGAAATTATTTCGGCAGCTATTCAGCGTTGTGCGGTAGAACATACTACAGAAACAACGGTTAGTGTGGTACAACTGCCTAACGATGAAATAAAAGGAAGAATTATCGGGAGGGAAGGAAGAAATATAAGAGCATTTGAGATGGTAACCGGAGTCGATTTGATTATCGATGATACTCCGGAGGCAGTAAGCATTTCCAGCTTTGATCCGATAAGGCGGGAAATAGCCCGTATATCTTTGGAAAAATTAGTCGTGGATGGAAGGATTCATCCCGCGCGTATTGAAGAAGTGATAGATAAGACGAAAAAGGAATTTGAGAAGAAATTGGTTGAGGAAGGGAAACAGGTTGCCTTTGAAGTGGGGATACATAATTTGCATCTGGAATTAATAAAGCTTTTAGGTAAGTTAAGGTATCGGACTAGTTTTGGACAGAACGCGCTCCAGCATTCTAAAGAGGTGGCTTTCATCATGGGAATTTTGGCTTCGGAAATGAATCTGGATCCGCGTATAGCTAAGAAAGCCGGTTTACTCCACGACATAGGTAAAGCTGTGGATCATCAGATAGAAGGGACACATTCTAAAATCGGTGCGGAACTTTTAAGAAAGTATGGAGAGAGTGAAATTACAATTAATGCTGCCGAAGCGCACCATGAGGAAACGGAATTTACTTCGTTATATAGTCTTCTGGCTCTTGTCGCCGATGCTATAAGTGCTTCCCGCCCGGGAGCAAGGAGAGAAATATTAGAAACTTATATAAAGAGATTACATGATTTAGAAAAGATTGCTGCTTCTTTCGAAGGGGTAGAGAAAGCTTTTGCTATCCAGGCAGGAAGGGAAATAAGAGTTATTGTAAGTCCTGTCAGAGTAAGAGACGAAAATATGTCACTTCTGGCTCTTGAGATTAAGAAAAGAATAGAAAAAGAGATGGAATATCCCGGACAAATTAAGGTAATGGTAATAAGGGAAGTAAGAGCCGTAGACTACGCGAAATAATAATAATAAAATAAATGAGTACAAAGGTTTTGTTTATAGGTGATGTTGTAGGTAAGCCGGCAAGAATTTATTTGAAAGACATTTTGCCCCGGATTAGAGAGGATTTGGATTTAGACGTTATTATTGCCAACGGAGAAAACGCCAGCGGCGGGTCGAGTATCTCTTCTTCCACAGCTGAAGAATTATTTAATAGCGGTGTGGATGTTATTACCAGCGGCGATCATATTTTTAAAAGAAAAGAGGCAAAAGAGGCATTAGAAAATATGGATGTTTTGAGACCTCTTAATTATGGAAAACTTGCCTGGGGAAGAGGGTATTTAATAAAGGAAATTAAAGGGAACAGAATCGCTGTGGTTAACCTTTTAGGTAGAGTTTTTATGCAGCCGGTAGATTGCCCGTTTAAAGCAATAAGAGATTTCCTTCCTCAGATAAAAGAGGAAGCCAAAATTATAATTGTAGATATGCATTGTGAAGCAACATCGGAAAAATTAGCTATGGGTTATTTCTTGGCAGGCAAAGTAAGTGCTGTTTTAGGTACTCATACCCATGTGCCTACGGCGGATGAGAGGATAATCGATAATTTCACCGCGTATATTACCGATGTTGGTATGACCGGAAGCTTTGATTCTATCCTGGGGAGAGAAAAATACCAGATTATAGAAAGGTTTCTTACCAATATGCCTTTACGTTTTAATTTAGCCAATTCCGATGTAAGAATACAAGGAGTTTTATTAGAGATAGATCCTTCCACAGGGGGAGCTTTAACTATTAAGAGGGTGGAATATAGGAAGGAGGAGTAATGAATTGGGAAAAACAGGAGAGGGAAAAATTTTTCCGGATAGATTTGCCTTGTAAGGAGGAAGAGGAGAATAGCTAAAGATGTTTTTAGAAAGAATCGCTTCGCCCCAAAATTTAAAGGAATTAAGCATTAAAGAGTTAAACACTTTAGCAAAAGAAATACGCGAGTTGATTATTGATGTAGTTAACGAAAAAGGCGGCCATCTTGCCAGTTCTTTAGGAGTAGTAGAATTGTGTATTGCCCTGCATTATTGTTTAAATACGCCTTCCGACAGTATCATTTTCGATGTGGGCCATCAGACTTATGCCCATAAAATTATTACCGGTAGAAAGAGTGATTTCCGCGAATTAAGAGAGTATAAAGGCTTGAGCGGTTTTCCTAATCCCGCGGAGTCAGAGTACGACTTGTTTATCTCCGGGCACGCTTCAACGGCACTAAGCTGGGCTGTAGGTTTAGCTGAGGCAAAAAGATTAAAAAAGGATAAAACAAAAACTATCGCGGTAATCGGTGACGGAGCTTTGACCGGCGGTATGTGTTTTGAGGCCTTAAATATGTGTGGGCATAAGAAGAGTGATGTTTTATTGGTTTTAAACCACAATGAGATGAGTATCTCTCCTTCCGTGGGTGCCTTAAGTAATTATCTTAACAAGATTATATCTTTACCCATTTATAACCGGATAAGGGAGGAATTGGAGAGATTCCTAAAACACCTGCCTGATTTTGCTAAACGAGTCGCGGGTAAAGCGGTGAAGTTTGAAGAAGCCTTAAAGGGGCTGATTATTCCGGGGATATTTTTTGAAGAATTAGGTTTTCGTTACTTTGGGCCTTTAGACGGCCATAATTTAGAGAATCTTATACCCCTTTTAAACAATCTTATTAGTTTACACGGCCCGAGAGTTTTACATATTGTTACTAAGAAAGGTAAGGGCTATCCCGGGGCAGAGAAGGATCCGGAAAAATTCCATAGCGCTTTTGCTTTTTCTTCAAAAGAAAGCGGGGTTGTTAAAATTGAAGAGGAAATATCTTTTAGTACTATATTTTCTCAAAAATTAGTTTCTTTATCCAAAAAAGACAAAAAAATAGTGGCGATTACAGCAGCCATGCCTGAGGGAACAGGATTAAATTTATTTCGGGACGTTTATCCTGAGAGATTTTTTGATGTGGGAATCGCCGAAGCTAATGCTGTGGGGATAGCTGCCGGTTTCGCAAAAGCAGGGTTAAAACCGGTTGTAGCCATTTACTCGACCTTTTTACAACGTTCTTTTGACCAGATAATTCATGATGTGGCTTTACAGAATTCAGGGGTTGTCTTTTGTCTCGACCGGGGCGGGTTTGTGGGGAAAGACGGGCCTACGCATCACGGGGTATTTGATATCGCTTATCTAAGAATCATTCCTAATATGGTCTGTATGGCTCCCAAAGATAAAGAAGAATTAGAGGACATGTTGGAGTTCGCCTTAAAACTAAACAGGCCGGTAAGCTTACGTTATTCTAAAGAAGGAAGTTTTTCTTTAGCCAAGAGGGAGAAAATAATTTTGGGGAAAAGCCAGATTTTAGCGCAAGGCAAAGATTTGTGTATAATCGCTTTGGGTTCGATGGTCAGGGAAGCTAAAAAGACCGTGGCTTTGTTAAAAGCAAAGGGGATAAGCGTTTCTTTAGTGAACGCCCGGTTTATAAAACCTTTAGATGAAGATTTGTTAAGGAGCTTAGCTTCTGATTTTAATTTGATTGTAACTCTGGAAGAAGGGATTTTAAATGGAGGGTTTGGCTCAGGAATCTTAGAGTTTTACGAGAAAGAAAATCTTTTAAATAAAATAAAAGTTGTAAGAATGGGGATAAAAGACGAATTTTCTCCTCCCGCTAAAAGAGGAAAATTATTAAAGTTATATTCTTTAGACGCAGAGGGGCTTTATCATAATATTATACGATTGGTAAATAAATTTTCCTGCGGCAGTGTGTCGAAAGTTGTTTGAATATATTTATATTTGCTAATTGAACTTTTTAAAATAATCCGCCTTAGTCATCCGGGTCCGCGGGTAAATTAGAATTAAAGAATTGGAAATTATATGAATGAAGTAAATTTTGAGCGGGAAAATAAAGGGATTTTTTCCGATGCTGAGAATAGTAAAACTAAGAGTAAAAATTATTCCGGGCAAAGAGCCTTTTTCCAGGTGGATATAAATAAAGATAAATGTAAAGGCTGTGGTCTATGTATTATTTATTGTCCTTTTAAATGTTTAGAATTTTCTTCGGATTTAAACCGGCGTGGGATAAAGTATGCTAAAAAGAAGAAGCATGTCGATTGTAAAGGCTGTGGCAGATGCTATTTGATTTGTCCGGATTGTGCCATTGAGGTTTATAAAGAAGTAGCTGCTGAAGGATACTGTCAAAAATCGAATGGAAAATATAAAAAAGAAGAAAATAAATAAGGAGGCCAGGAATACAGGAAAAGTATAAAAGGGATTGTTATATAAAGGATTAACCAAAATAATTATCCTGGACTCCCGGTTTCCTTATAAAAAATATATGAGTGCGAATAAAAAAGTTTTGATTACCGGTAATGAAGCAATGGCAGAGGCAGCGCTTCAAGCCGGCTGCCGTTTTTTTGCCGGTTATCCGATAACCCCTCAGAATGAATTAATTGCTTATATGGCAAAAAGGATGCCTAAAGCAGGCGGTGTGTTTATCCAGGCTGAATCGGAAATAGCCGCTGTTAATATGGTTTTTGGCGCTTCAGCAGCCGGATTTCGGGCTATAACCACTTCTTCCAGCCCGGGGATATCTTTAAAACAGGAAGGTATTTCTTATATGGCAGGAGCCCAGCTGCCCTGTGTGATTATAAACGTGATGCGGGCGGGTCCTGGCTTGGGTAATATTACTCCTTCCCAGGGTGATTATTTCCAGGCAACTAAAGGCGGCGGCCATGGTGATTATAACTTGATAGTTCTCGCTCCTTCTACAGTCGCGGAAGCTTTTGAACTAACTATGTTAGCTTTTGATTTAGCGGATAAATATAGAAACCCGGTGATGATTTTAACCGATGCTTTCTTAGGCCAGATGGCTGAGCCGATAGAAATTAAACGTCAAAGACCAAAAAATAAAAATTTCAAGAAAGATTGGGCTTTAACCGGAGCAAAGAACAGGAAACCGAATGTAATAAGCTCTTTATTTATAAAAGAAGGGGTATTGGAGGAGCATAACAAAAAGCTTCAGGAAAAATATAAATCTGTCCGGAAAAAAGAAATCCGGTATAAAAGTCTGAATTTAAAAGAAGCGGATATTGTTTTTGTCTCTTACGGGATTGTCTCCAGAATTGCCCAGGAAGCCGCCAATATTTTAAAAAGAGAAGGCATGAATATAGGTTTGTTCAGCCCGGTAACTTTATGGCCTTTTCCTTATAAACAGCTAAAGCAGTTAACTGCTGATAAAAAAGCCGTATTTGTTTTTGAACTTTCCAGCGGCCAGATGGTTCAGGATGTAGAATTTGCTTTAGATAGAACCCTGCCGGTTTATTTTTATGGGCGAATGGGAGGAGAGGTATTCAGCGAAAAAGATATAGTTAAATTTGTTAAGAAAAAACTGACTTATGCCGGAAAAAGTTAATTTAGAATTTAAGAAACCGCGGAGTTTAAGAAATGTAAGTACTCATTATTGTCCCGGGTGCGGGCATGGTATAGTCCATAGATTGGTTACCGAGATAGTAGATGAATTGGAGATAAGAGAAAAAACAGTGGCTATCGCTCCTGTGGGTTGTAGTGTTATTGCTTATGATTATTGGGATTTTGACGTAAGTGAGGCAGCTCATGGCCGGGCTTTGGCTGTAGCTACAGCCATGAAGAGATGCCGTCCTAATCTGGTGGTTTTTACTTATCAGGGAGACGGAGATTTAGCTTCTATCGGTATTGCTGAGACCCTTTATGCCGCGAACAGAGGTGAAAATTTAACCTGCATTTTCATAAATAACGCCTGCTATGGAATGACTGGCGGACAAATGGCTCCTACTACTTTAATTGGCCAGAAAACTACCACTACTCCCTGGGGCAGGGATCCTGCTAAAGGGGATGGTTTCCCTTTAAAAGTTTCGGAATTAATAGCGAATTTACCCGGAGTCTGTTATGTGGAAAGAGTTTCGGTTTCAAATCCCCAAAATGTTATAAAAACAAAGAAAGCGATAAAACAGGCTTTTTTAAATCAATTAGAGGATAAAGGGTTTTCTCTGGTTGAGATTTTAAGCCAATGTCCTGTTATTTGGAGGATGACGCCGCAGGAAGCGGTGAAATGGGTTGAAAGCGAGATGATAAAAACCTTTCCCTTGGGAAGGATTAAATGATGGTAGTCAGGAAAGGGAAGAAAAACGAAGGACGAGAGACGAAGGGCGAGAGAGGAGAAACGAGAGACGAAGGATGTGGGATAATCCTTTTTAGATGCTGGATAGTTGACACTTGTTCTCTTTGCTTTTTGCGCTATGTCTATGCTTTATGCCCCATGCCCCATGCCCCATGCCCTATGCCGATATTGGAGTTAATACGCGGATGCTTACAGAAAAGGTTAGATTAAGTAAAGACCGGAAATTAAAGGTAGAAGAGAAAATTCTGGTTGCCGGATTTGGCGGCCAGGGAATGATGTTTTTAGGTAAGACCTTAGCCTGGGCAGCGACAAAAGAGAATAAGTTTACTACCTGGATTCCGTCTTACGGCGGAGAAATGAGGGGAGGAACCGCTCATTGTTTTATTAAGATATCATCAAAGAGGATAGCTTCTCCTGTTTTTGAGCATCCCACGAGTATGTTTATTTTTAACCAACCCAGTTTTGATAAATTTATTAAACGGGCGGAAAAAGACAGTTTAGTTATTATTAACGGTTCGTTAGTTAAGCCTAAAAAAGTAAGAGCTGTTAAGCCGAAAACAGTCCCTTTAAACGAATTGGCTTTAAGCTTAGGTTCTCTTAAAGTCGCCAATCTTATTGCCATAGGGATATTTTTAAGAGAGAAAAAGATTTTAGAACCGGAAACAGTAAGAAAGGTTTTAAAAATGGGTTTTCCTCAGAACAAAAGTCTTTTAGAACTGAATCTGAAAGCATTCCAATTGGGATTAGATTATGATTAGAACACGTTTTGCCCCTTCCCCTACGGGTTTTTTACATATCGGCGGAGCGAGAACCTGCGTTTTTAGCTGGCTTCAGGCCCGGAGGAACAAAGGCGAATTCGTTTTACGGATTGAAGATACTGATAGGGTCCGTTCTAAGAAGGAGTATTTGGATGAAATTTTAGAGAGTTTATCCTGGTTGGGCATTGATTGGGAAGAGATTTTTTATCAGTCTAAGAGATTTGATATTTATCAGGATTATGCTGAGCGTTTAGTAGAGGAAGGTAAAGCTTACAAAAAAGAAGGGGCGATATTCTTCAAATATGAGTTTAAAGAAATTAAGATAAATGATTTGATCAGAGGTAAAATTGTGTTTAAAGAATTACCTAAAGAGGAGGATGTAATTATAAAAAGCGACGGTTCTCCTGCCTATAATTTTTCTTGTGTGATTGACGACGCTTTAATGGAGATAACTCAGATTATAAGAGGAGAAGACCATATTCCTAATACTCCCAAGCAAATTTTAATGTATCAGGCTTTAGGCTTTGCTTTGCCTGAATTCGCTCATGTCCCCTTAATTTTATCTGAGGAAGGAGGGAGGATGTCTAAGAGATTTGGAGCGACTTCAATCCGGGAATACAAAGATGAAGGATATCTTGCTGAAGCCTTGGTTAATTATCTTTTGCTTTTAGGCTGGTCGCCGGGCAGTAATAGAGAGATTATTAGTTTAGAAGAAGCAAAAGAAACTTTTAACATAAAAGATGTGAATAAAACCGCGGCTGCTTTTTCTTTAGATAAACTTAACTGGCTTAATTCCGAATATATAAAATTAAAGCCGCTTCAGGAACTTGTGCCTTTGGTTAAGGAATTCCTGCAGAACAGGAGATTTTTACCTGAAGGTATAACTGAAGATTATTTAAGCAAAATTGTAAAGCTTTTTAAAGAAAGGACTCCTAAATTAGCTGATTTGATTGAACGGGCTTATTTTTGTTTTTACGGTAATTTTGAATATACTGCTGAAACCGAAGACATTTTGAAAAAAGATTTGTCGAAAGAGGCGGAAGAATTAATCAAGAGATTTGAGAGTTTAGATGAGTTTGGGCATGATAATATCGAGAAGGAATTTAGAGCCACTGCGTCTGATTTAGGGCTTAAAGCCCGCGACTTAGTACATCCGGTGAGGTGCGCTTTAAGCGGTAAAAAAACCGGCCCAGGGTTGTTTGAAACTATGGAAGCTTTAGGCAAAAATACGGTTGTCGAAAGATTAAAAAGGTTAATTGCTTATTGGAACACAAACAAGCCTAAAAACCAACAGTAATCCGCGTCTAAATCGTTTTTTGTTTCTCATTTTCTCCTTCATTTTTCCTTTTTTGTTCCTTATCCTTCTTTTTTTATAATCTGGCGGCTTGGTGGCACTAGTGCATAATAGCACCAGCGCCTGATTTCAACGATTTCCGCCGAAGGCGGATGCGCTTGCCCGCTTCTGGAGGGCCTCTGGCGGAAAAAGATGATTTCAGCGATAAAAAGCTAATCTTTCCAATCTTTGTAATAAAGCATTAATCGCTGTAATCAGGGACTGTTGCATTTTGCAACAGTCTTTTGGTGTCTGGTGATGGTATCTGGTGACTTTTTACGCTGTTTTGTTATTGTTATTTTTTATTTGACTTATCTTTGGGAAGGCGATATAATCACCCTTTAAAACACTAAAGCCACGGGAGGTGATATAATAATCAGGTTAGATTGGGGAGACAACTCGCGAGAGTTGTTTTTTTGTTTAACGGCAAGTTTTGTTTTTATTTCTTTAAGGTGCCCTTAAAATGGCTCCTTTTGGTGAAGTAAATGCGAAACTTAAGATAATATTTACTGGAAAAATGCAATTGGGAATGAAAAGCCGCGAATATTAAAACTTTTAGCAAGAAAAAAAGTGTGTTAAAACTCAATCGCGCTAAGAAATATCCGGCATTTCCTTAGTTACGCCGTCCCCCCTGCAATTTCGCGTTTTGGAATTTTTTTTAAGATTCCCGGGTGGGGATTTCCCGGGGTTGAATTCGCGGCAGGGGAATTATTCAATTGTATCATTTCGGGTTATAAAAGGAGGTATAAAGTGGTAGAAAGGATTTTTCGGGTAATAAGTAATTCGGAAGAATTCCTTACGGCAGATGTTGTAGCTGAAGCCTTATTAAAACAAATCACCCTTAATTCTATAGACTCAAAAATTATTTTCGGAGTAGTAGAAGTAACAAAAGACAACAGTAAGTCTAAAACAATAAAAAATTTACTTTCATTGAACTGTGAGTAAGTGAAAAACAAATAAGTTGCCGTGTCATTTTAAGAAATGAATTCGTGTAAGTCAGAAAAGCTTTATCTGTCTTCGTTCCTGCCTTAGCTCCTATCATTTTTATAATCTGTTGTTTACGCTTGAGATTTCGAGTATGCAGTGTATAATAAAACAAATTATCGTTGTATAAGCGTAAATCGTATATTAACCCAAATAATGCTAACTGCATTATTTGGGTTAATATACCCTTGATTTATAAAAATTTTTGCCCCGTGGTGTAGTTGGTAACACGGATGATTCTGGTTCATTTATTCATGGTTCGAGTCCATGCGGGGCAGCCAACAAAAAAAATCCGCCCTTTTTGGGCGGTTTTTTTGGTGTCTGCCTCAGAAGGTAAGGATCAAAGTGAGCTTGCCCTGAGGAGCCCTTCGATAATACTCAGGATAGACTCTGCGACGAAGGGAATCCAGACGGGGCAGTACTTCGACTCCGCTCAGTACAAGTCCATAAGAAGCGAGGGAAGAGACGTATCCTGACCGAGCGAGAGCGAGGGAGTCGAAGGGCCATCTTTCCCCTTTATTTTTTTATTTTACCACGAAGTTCACGAAGGCTGTCTGCTTTTGCCGTGGCTGCACGGAGACTCAATAGAATGAATATTTTTTTATTCTTCCTTTTTCTTCGTGCCCTTGTGGTAAAAAATTCCCTATTTTAATTCAATAAGGAGGCCAGGAACCCAGGATATTTTTTATTTTCTTGGGCTCTTGGGTTCCTTATTGATTTTTAATCCGGTTAATCAAAATTGCTTTTTAACAAATCAGCCCATTGGGTTAACATGGTTTTTTTATCCAGTTCATCCTGTTAATCCTGTCTAAATTCTTTTTTTCTTCCGCCTACGGGCATTGTATTAATTTCTGGACATTCCCCAAAAGAAGAGAGTATTTTTTATAACTCTATATAATAAAGGAAGATAAGAAAATAAAAATGTAGAAAGATGGCCAATCTTAATTTATAATTTTTTTTGCGAAAAAAATGAGGAAATTTTAGATATCTTCTTATTGACAAGTTCGGAAAAATAATGTATATTTATAGTGGACGGACTTGTCAGTCCACTTAAAGGAGGAGGAGAAATGAAGATAACAGATAATGCCAAAAGAAAAGAACTTACCCAAATGAGACAGAAGCAGATACTTGATGTCGCAGCTGAGGTTTTCTCTAAGAATGGATATGCCCGTACTCAGGTTGATGAGATCGCAAACTTAGCAGGTTTAGGCAAAGGTACAGTTTATAGGTATTTTAAAGATAAGAAAAACCTCTTTCTCTCTGTCGCGGATAAAGGTATAGAAAATTTAAAGGATTTGGTATTAGAAGCGATGGCAAAAGAAAAAGAGCCACTGGATAAGATAAAAAAAGCGATAGAGGCATATTTAAAGTTTTTTGAAGACAACTCAAGTCTTATTGGAATATTGATTCATGAACAGAGTGAATTCCAAAAGAGGATCCAGAAAAGATATTTCGATCATTATTATGAACACATCAATAGAATGGAGGAGGTATTCCGCCAGGGTATAGCTAAAGGTCAGATTAAGAAAATAGATGTCAGGGGCGCGATTGGTATTTTGACAAATATGCTAAATGGTCTTGTATATATGTGGCAGATAGAAGGTAGAAAATATCCAATTGTAGAAAGACTTCCAATGCTTTTGAAAATATATTTTTCAGGGATAGTTAAATGAAAAGTTCAATGATATTGGCAATGGTTAAGAGAAAAATAAAATATACGGCTGGCTTTATTTTGTTGCTTCTTTTACCAATGTATTCGTATGCTGAAGAAGCTGAAACAATGCCTGAGGTGCTTACTCTAGAAGACAGTATCAATATTGCTTTAAAGAACAATCACGCCTTAGGAGCCGCCTCAGAAAAAATTACTGGTGCCAAAGAAAAAAGCTGGGAAGCAAAAACTTTGTTTTTGCCAAAATTCAAAGCGGAATCTTCCTATACTCACCTAAATGAACCACCAAGTTTAGATTTGAAAGCAGGTGTTCTTACACCACAGGCCTTATCAATAGAGACTGGTGATGACAATATGTACAATGCCCAAGCTGTAGTTCAACAGCCACTCTTTACAGGGGGTAAGCTTCTTTCTTTAAATAAACAAGCAAGAAATAATTTAGAGGCCACAAAGTATAATTATGAAGAGGCAAAGCAAAAATTAATTTTACAGGTTAAGGAAGCCTACTTTGGGATATTAGTAGCCCAGAAGTATAGGGAAGTCTGCCAGGAGGCAGTAGAACAGATGAGGGCCCATCTTAAGACTGTAAGAGGTCTTTATAGTGCCGGTACTGTTTCAAATATTGACCTTTTGAGGACCGAAGTGCAATTGGCAAATGCAGAGCAGGTACTCATTAAGGCCGAGAATGGGGTTGAGTTAGCAAGGTCTTCATTTAATACCATATTAGCCAGAGATTTAAATTCGCCTGTGGATGTGGTCAATGTATTTGAGATTATAGAACAAGATTATAACTTAGACCAGTTACTTAAAAAGGCTAAAAGCAATCGTCCCGAGGTCTATAAAATAAAACATAATATCGAGATGGCTAAAGCGGGTATTGGAATAGCTCAAAGTAATTACTGGCCACAAATAGGACTTTTTGGAAATTATAAATACCACAAAGGCGACGAACCTGTTATAGAGTGGAAAGAAGACTGGATGGTGGGTGCGAATGTTAGTGTGGATATCTGGAATTGGGGAGAGACTAAAGCTCAGGTAGGTCAGGCAAGAGCTGCTTTAAGAGAATTAGAGCACCTTGAAGCTCAACTCAAAGATGGGATTGCTTTAGAGGTAAAAAGTGCTTTATTAAGTTTAGAAGAGGCTAAAAAAAGAATCAAAGTATCCGAAAAAGCAGTAATCCAGGCCCAAGAAAGTCTGAGCAGTGCACAGATCGGGTATAAGAATGCTCGAGTAGATAATGTAGAAGTGTTAGCTGCTCAATTAGCGTTAACTGAAAGTCAGACAAACCATCTTGAAGCAATATATAATTGTATTTTAAGTCAGGCAAAGTTAGAAAAAGCGATAGGCCTGCCTGCTGAAGCAAAGGTTTCGGCAAAGAAATCAGGAGGCGAATGATTATGAACCCCGCCCCTCCTAAATGGTATTATGTTTATTTACTGAGAAGTAAGGAAGATAGCTCGATTTATCCCGCCCCTCACAAGAAGGGCGGGATTTATCCACGCCCATCAAAGATGGGTGGGATTTATATAGGGTGCACATCAAATCTGAGTAAAAGGCTACAGGAGCACAAGGAAGGTAAAAACTACAGCACAAAGAAACTTTTACCTGTGGAATTGATATACTTTGAAGCATACAAATCCAAGGAGGATGCATTTGAGAGAGAGAAACGCCTTAAATACTACTCAAGTGCGTTAAGAAATTTAAAGCTTAGACTCCAAAATACATTTGGAAAAGGAGGGGCGGGGTGAAGAAACCTGTAATTTTAACTTTGATAATTTTTTTAATAGTACTAGGCGGTTTTAGAATTATTAAGGGGATAAAGAATAATAATGATGGGCGTCAAACAGAGGCGAGGGTTCCTACTGTTAAGGTAACCCAGGTTATGAAAGGTGAGGTTGAAGATAAGATATCTTGCGTAGGTAATATTGTTGGTCAAGAAATGGTGACCTTGATGAGCAAGATTCCAGGAAAGATTGATAGCTTTCTTGTCAAGGAAGGAGATAAAATAAAAAAAGGTGATGTTCTGGTGTTGATTGACAGAGATATAGAGGGGATGAAATACGAGAAGGCGTCGATTAAATCGCCAATCGACGGAATGGTAATAAAAAGGTTTTTAGATGAGGGTTGTCAGGTTGAACCAAGTGTAAATCCAATGATGAGAGTTCCTGTGATTATGGTAGCTAATATTGATACAGTAAAGGTCTTGGCAAACGTTTCTGAGAAATATTTAGGCAGATTAAAAGAAAAAACCGAGGCAAAAATTAAAGTGGATGCCTATCCTGAGGAGGTCTTTCTTGGCAAGATTATAAGAATCGCCCCTTTAGTTGACCTTGCTACACGGACATCGGAAGTAGAGATAAAGATTCCTAATAAAGAACATCGGCTTAAGCCGGGAATGTTCGCCAGAGTAAACCTTATGTTAGAGAAGAAAGAAGATGCCCTGGTTGTGCCCATTAAGGCAGTACTGAATGAAAATAATTGCAAATATGTCTTTATTATTAATGGCTCTATTGCCCACAAGAAAAAAGTAAAGACAGGAATATATCAAAAAGATTCTGTAGAAATTATAGAAGGGCTAAATGAAGGCGAAGATGTAATTATAGAGGGAAACTACGGCCTTAAGGACGGCGCGAATGTCCTGATAGAAACTAAAGAAAATGCCCAATGAAGTTACCTGAATTTTCTGTAAATCGCTCAGTTACGGTTTTGATGTTAATTGGTATTATTGTCGTCTTAGGTGTTATATCTCTATCCAGGTTAACTATAGAGGTTATGCCTGATTTGACCTATCCTACAGCCTCGGTTATTACTACCTATGAAGGCGCTGCTTCGGAAGATATAGAGACCCTTGTTACTAAGCCTATTGAGGCAGCAG
>JAGLUN010000006.1 GCA_023134705.1 Candidatus Omnitrophota bacterium
GTGCACAAAGAGCTAAGTTCGAGGCGAATAAAGCTCCCCGGGTAGGGCTCGAACCTACGACCCATTGATTAACAGTCAATTGCTCATACCGACTGAGCTACCGGGGAATTATTTTGTCTAAGAATTGTCAGGATTTCAAAGATTTATAATTATATCTTATTTATTCTTTAACGTCAAGTAACCGGACGGCGCTCAAGAAAAGCCCGGCCCAGAGTTGCCGAATCTATATATTCAATCTGAATACCTAAAGGTATACCTATACCGATACGGTATAACTTTACTTTATACCGGGATATCTGCTCAATTAAAAACTGAGCGGTTAGTTCTCCTTCATTATCGGCATCAGTGGATATTATCACTTCTTTTATCTCGCCTTTTCTTAGCCGGTTAAGCAGCTTCCCGATACTCAAACTCTCCGGGCCGATACCTTCTAAGGGAGAAATCGAGCCTAAAAGCACATAATAGACTCCTTCATACTGAGAAGTCTTTTCAATCGCAAGAATATCTTTGGGCTCCTCTACTATACACACAATTTCTTTATCTCTCTTAGGATTCGCGCAAACCGGACAAATCTCCTGAGTAGAAAAATTATTACAAATCCTACAGGGCTTTATGGTTTTATGAACCGCATCGATGTTTTTAGCCAGTTCAGTCGCATCTTTCTCCTTCATCTTCAAAATGTAAAAGGCGATTCTTTCGGCGCTGCGCCGGCCAACTCCCGGAAAACGCGCTAATCTTTCAATCAAATCCTCAAGTTCGTTAGGAAAACTATTCATGCTAAGTATCGTACGATCCTCCGAAAGTATCTAATAAAGTATCTATAAAGTCCTGATCTTGATCGTCTCTATTATCCTCTCTATTATCCTTTCTATTCTCTTCTCTATTCTCTTCTCTATTCTCATCATTATCCTCACCCGTTCTTTGCGAATAATTTTGACTAAAAGATGCATCATCTTTGGCCAAAATAAATTTTACCCGCAAAGGTTTTTTAAAATACGCGGTTAAAACTTTCTCCAGAAAAATCCGGTTCTGCTCTTTCTCAGCTATTTCCTTATGGAAAGCGAATCGTTTGGGAAAAGCAATATTTAGAAAACCTTTCTCGAAAGAAGAAAGATTAGCTTCCAAAAGATACGAAGCCAGGGAAACTCTGGTTTTTCTTATCTCTAAAATAACTTTTTGCCAGCCGGATCTTATCTCATTAAATCCAATCGCAACATCCCTGCTGTTTTCAGAAATTTGCGCTTCAGAAAACTTAGGGCTATCTTCGGTTTTCTTCTCTCCCTCATCCTCAAGCTCAAACTTATCCCAACTCCCATCAAGAATTAAATCCGCTGATGAATTATCTTTTCCCGGTTTATCTTTCTTGTCTTTTGCCTCAGGCGCCGGCGCGGAAGCCGGCGCAAGCACAATAGGTTTAATCTTCGCATCCTCTCCTTTATAACAAAATTTTACCAGCCCTATCTCAAAAGGGATCCTGACCGAATTCAGCTTCTTTGACAAATCTTTTGCTTGAACTAATAAATCGATTATTTTCAAAACATCGCTCACACCAAGCAACTCAGCCTGATGTGAAAGCAAATCTTTCGTCTGCGGAGAAACGTAAACTAAATCTTTAAAAGCTTTCGGGCTTAATTTCACCAGAATCAAATTCCGTAAATGCTCGATTAGGCCGTTAACGAAGACTCCTAAATCTTTCCCTTCTTTAGACAGTTTATTAATAAAATTTAATGCACCTTTCAAATTTCTTTCCGCTATAAATTTAACCATAATATTCAGGGATTCCTCGTCTATTATCCCTAAGAACGACATAATATCCAAAGGGACCTGTTCATCCATAAACAACGGAGCAAGCTGGTCTAATAAGGATTCCGCGTCTCTTATACTCCCTCCTGATGACCGGGCAATCGGATACAAAAAACTGTCGTCTATATTTAACCCCTCATTCTTTATTATCTTCCTCAATTTCTCCACTACTTTTTCCACGGGCAAGAAATGGAATTGAAACTTCTGGCAGCGGGATAAAATCGTCGGTAAAACCTTTTGGGGGTGAGTGGTAGCAAATATAAATTTGACATGCGAAGGCGGTTCTTCCAGAGTTTTTAAAAGAGCGTTAAAAGCCTCCTTAGTTAACATATGCACTTCATCAATAATGTAAATTTTATATCGGCAGTAGCTCGAGGCTAATTTTACATTCTCCCTTAAGGTCCTTATTTCATCAATGCCGCGGTTGGAAGCGCCGTCTATCTCGATAACATCCAAAGATATACCTTTAGTTATCTCCTGACAGCTTAAACATTTGCCGCAGGATTTAACTGTAGGGCCTTGGGAACAATTTAAGGATTTAGCCAGAATCCTTGCTAAACTGGTTTTTCCTACTCCCCGGGGGCCGCTGAATAAATAGGCATGATGAATATGTTCATTTAATATCGCCTTAGTTAAAGCGGAAACAATATGTTCCTGCCCTATAACTTCGGCAAAATTTTGCGGCCGGTATTTTAAGGCAAATGCTTTATATACCATTATTGAATCTTGTTTAAAAAAATCCAGGTTTAATTTTCGCTGCCTTTTCTGAAGAAAAAATAGTATAAACCTATATCCAGATTAAATCAACAGAAAAATAATGAGTGTTCAGAAGCAGGATACTTTGCAGATATCATTAGATGCCACACCAAGTATAACGACCCCTAGTTAAAATCCGTGAAAGATTATTAGTGCCTGTTTTATAAAATTTTCCGAAAATCCCTGCTCTTCTCTTACCTGTTAATCATCTTCTTTTCTTTTTTGACAGGATTAACTGGATTATCAAGATAGAATTTTATAATATTTTTTTTAATCCTGTCCATTTTTCCGCCGGAGGCGGATCCGCCTCTGGCAGACGATTCTCTATTCTCCATTTTCCCCTTTGTTCCTCCGGTGCCTTTTTTTATATATTTCTATCGGCCATCGGCTATTGACCATCGACTTTCTTCTATGTATCCTGTCTATCCGGTTCATCCTGTCTAAATTCTTTCATATTTCTTTCATGTTAGGTTTAACACTATCAAAGCTACAAAACCAGAAAGACAATAAATAAAATATACCCTAAAAGAAGGACAAAACCCTCTAAACGGCCCATCTTGTATTTTGTTTCCATGAATAAAAATAAAGCCAGGCTAAAACAAATTAGAACTAAGTATTCAAATCCTAAATAAGATACTTGCACAGGTATAGGCCTTATCAACGAAACAACCCCAAGGACTAAAAGAATATTAAAAATATTGCTTCCGATAACATTGCCTACACTTATACTGGGCACTTTCTTAAAAGAAGCAGTCACCGAAGCCACCAGTTCCGGTAAAGAAGTCCCTACGGAAAAAACTGTAATGGCGATAATCCAGGGACTTATTCCCATTTTTCCGGCGAAACCTACTCCGCCTTTAACCATCAAATCCGCACCGCAGATAATCCCTGCGATAGAAATTAGGGTTATACAAAAAATCACAGGCCGGGAATCGATTTTCCGCAATACCTTCCTGAATTTAAAATCACTAATCTCATTTTCATTGAACGAACGTCTGGCATTCTTATAAGAAACAAGAATAAAAATAATAAAACAAAGGATAAGAATTGCTCCGTCTACCCGGCTAAGGCATAAATCTAAGCACAAAATGTAAAGAAGAGTTACCGCGAAAATCATTATCGGCAACTCTGTTTTAAAAACTCTTTTGTTGATCTTTAAAGGGGAACAAAGAGCGCAGACTCCCAGAATTAATCCGATATTAGCGATATTACTACCTACAATATTTCCCAAGGCAATACTTTTTTGATTTCGTATGGCAGCCATTATGCCTACGCCGGCTTCCGGGGCGCTTGTACCCAAAGCGACTACGATTAATCCGATAAATAAAGGGGTTAATCGAAAAAACAGCGACAACTTTACTGAACTCTGAATCAAGCAATCAGAGCTTATGATTAGAAGGATAAGTCCGGCAAGAAAGAAAAAAAAGTAATTTATCATTTCTAATTACAATCACCCACGATAGCAGGGAACGGCCACAATCATTTCCTACTATTTTACATTAAGACATCGAACGAAACCTAAAAATCAAAAATTCCTTGGCGAACAATTGAAAAAAACGGAGAGGCCGGGATTCGAACCCGGGGAACCCCTTTTCAAGAATTCAACCGCTTAGCAGGCGGCTGCCTTCAACCACTCGGCCACCTCTCCAGCATATATCGTTTTAGAGTTACTGCCTCTTAAAGACTTTAGCTTTCTATTCAGTTTAATTTCGCGCGCTTTTGTTTAAAAAAATCTTTTAGGATTTGCCCGCAATCTTTTTCTAAAACTCCGGCTTTGGCCTCAATCTGGTGGTTTAACTTCAATCCATTAATGTCTATTTTTGAGCCGAACGCTCCGGCTTTAGGATCAAACGCTCCGAATACAATTCTGGGAATCCGGGAAAGCACTAAAGCTCCCGCGCACATCAAACACGGTTCTATCGTAACATATAGGGTACAATTCTCCAGCCACTTGGACTTCAAATAAGAACAAGCCTGAGTAATCACCAAAATCTCGGCATGTGCCGTAGGGTCATTTAACAACTCTACCTGATTATACCCTTTGGTAATAACTTTATTCTGCAGGGTTATTACCGCACCTACCGGAACTTCCTCCTTTTCATAGGCGAATTTAGCCTGTTTTAAAGCTTCCCGCATAAACTTTATATCTAAATCCACCAACATAGCAGAGTTAAAATATTGTAAAATTTTAGCATATTTATTATCGGTTTACAAGTGAAAGGCTACACTTTAAAACACAACTTTAATCCTGGATACTAGATGCTAGATACTCGTTGTAGGGTACTCAGAAAAAAACACTGTTTCCTTTTTATTATAGCCCCCTACATTCTCTTTTCTATTTTTCCGCCGGAGGCGGATCTTCCGCCACCAGACGGATCCGCCTTTGGAGGAGCCTATGACAGACTATCTTCGATTTTTCCGCCGAAGGCGGATCTGCCTATGGCAGACTATTTTCTAAAGTCTGTTCTCACCTACTCACATATCTCCTGGAACTTACATCTTTCACAACGCCAGGAATTATTGGTTTTCGGGCAAGATGCAATATCTGCTTTGTTTCCGGCAACATCAGAAAGCACAGATTTCATCTCTTTCAAGCTATCCCGTATATATTGTTTCACTTCAGCGACATTAACCGCCTTAATCGGCTCTAAGGAAACTTTTTCCCGGACCAGGTAAACCGGTACAATCCTCACTTCTTCAGTCTTTACTCCCCATTTGCGCGTAGCATAAAGAACATAACAGGATAACTGCAAAACGTCATTTTCCGAAGGTTTGCCCGTCTTCCAATCATACAATGTATATGCACCATCCCGCACCGCAAAATCAGGGACAGCGAATGATTTTACGCCTTCGAAATTAAAACTATCTAATTCATCAATGCTCAAGAAACTCTCCCGCGGTAAACCGGAAAAAGACTCAAGCAAGCCGGAATTATAAATATTGCGAATGCTTTTTGTTACTTTCTGCAATCTCAGGACCAATTCTTCTCTAGTCAGCTCGCGCTTATAATAATGTTCGAACAGATTCAAGTTATATTTTATATTTTTCATCCATATTTTAGCGCGGGACTGTTCCCATGTCCGGGTTAACATCTGTTTAGCCTTCTTAAATGCTTCTTCAGCCAAAATATCTTTGCCGGAAATTTTGTTTTCCAGAATCCACTTAATAATCTGGTGCACGATATCACCTATCCAGGCATCTATATTACGCATATTCTTCAAAACATAAGCCTTGCGAATAAACTCATCAGCACCTGCTTCCCATCCACCCCAGGAAGCATAATAATGATAATAATACGCCCGGCGGCACTCCTTAAATAGCCGGCTCCGGGAAAACGACCAGGTCAACTCACTCTTGAATCTTCCCATAATTCTCTTTCTATCTTAACCCAAATAATGCGGTTAGCATTGTTTGTCCCGAGGAATCTTAAAAGATCCCCGGGACCAAATCCCTGAAATCGCGACGCGATTTCTAGGGGCCTGTATGCCCTAACGGGCAGGCTTCGC
>JAGLUN010000060.1 GCA_023134705.1 Candidatus Omnitrophota bacterium
ATACAGTATATACTCTAAAATTACGCTTTAGATACTTCACATTTTATACTAAATTGTCTTATTTTTTGCCTTAACCGGAAAAATGCATTCAAGAAAATCGCTTCGCGACAACTTTTAGGAATTTTTCAGTGATAACCTCGACTTTCCCAAATTTTCCCGTGGAAAATTTGGAGTCGACCCGTGCGAAGCCTGCCCGTCAGGGTAGTGCAAAGCCTGCCCGTTAGGGCATACGGGCAAATAATGCTACCTGCATTATTTGGGTTTACCTGATCAAAAAACTCTACGAAGATACTCTTTATATTTATTCCCAATCTACAAGCATCTGTCATCGGGGATTACTTTTCTACTGAAATTCCCGCGGGAGTAATTTTGAGGCTTTTTATAGGCCTGCGCATTTTAGTTAAATGAGGGAGAAATTTACCATTTACTTCGATTTCTACGGCTGATCCATCACTAAGATTGAATTCTATTTCTTTATTCGCTTTCCAGTTTTCTACAACTCCTCTTTTTAAAACACCTTCAAAAACTATTTTTCCTTCTATCTTTACAGTTACAAAACAATCTTTCCTTGCAATAAGGCTTACATATAAAAAATCCTTATCAACTGAAGAAATTTTCTTGGGCGGTAGCGGGCCCTCTTTCTCAAGACCGCTTTCGGTAAGCGCTACTTCTTCAATTGGAGGTTTATTTTTGACTTTCTTAACCAGGAAAAAAGTTCCGAATAAGAACAAGCCTCCCACAAGAAAAACAAGAAACAATTTACTCTCTAATAAAAAAAAGAGAGTTTTTATATCAAAATATTTTTTGACAACTGCTTTTTGGGATTCCTCTAAAGAGACATCCTCCTTTTTAGTCTCCTTTAAAGGACTGAATTCAGATTCATCAAAGGATTCTCCTAAAAACGAACAATAAATTTTTAAAAATCCTTTTAGATATGCCGGGCTAATTTCTTCCCATCTTCCTGCTTCTAAAGCTTTTATCATCAAAGGATGGAGTTTAGTTTTCTCAACCGCTTCTTCAAGGTCTATCCCTAATTTTTCCCTTTTAGTCTTTAATCTCGCGGCCAGTTCTTTGATCATACTAAACCTTTTGCTTCAATTTCTTTAAGATATCCCTCCGGTTCAACCAAAAGCTCTCTAGCTTTACTACCGCAAAAAGGCCCAACTATACCCGCAGCCTCCATGAGGTCCAAGAGACGCGCCGCTCTAGTATATCCCACGCGCAATCTTCGCTGAAGTAAAGAAGCTGAAGCCTGTTTGGTAATCAATATTACTTTTACCGCTTCATAAAACAAATCATCCTCCGCTATTCTTGCCCGGGCAGAAGTCTGAGGGTTGGTAATCTTTTCTTCATAAACAGGAATTCCCTGGTTCCTTACAAAATTCGTTAACTTTTCGATATCTTCATCATCCACATATGAAGCCTGAGCTCGTATCAAATGAAAAGCACCGGGCTTTAGAAAAAGTAAATCTCCCTTGCCTAAAAGTTTGTCCGCGCCCATCACGTCTAAAACCGTACGGGAATCAACTCTTGAAGAAACTTTAAACGATATCCTTGCCGGAAAATTAGCTTTTATCACTCCGGTAATAACATCTACTGAAGGCCGCTGAGTAGCCAGAATAAGATGTATACCTACAGCACGTGAAAGTTGAGCCAACCGTTGAATAACAGTTTCAATTTTATCTCTGGCAACAATCATTAAATCCGCTAGTTCATCAATAATGATAATTATATATGGAAGATGGTCACCTCCCCGGTTATAAGCGTCTATATTCCTTACCCCCTTCTTCGCTAAAAGGCGGTATCTCGATTCCATCTCCCCTATAGCCCAATTAAGAGCGGTGAAGGCTTTCTTTGGTTCAGAAACAACCGGAGAGATAAGATGCGGAATACCGCTATAGATAGCTAACTCCACCATTTTAGGATCCACAAGAATGAATTTCACTTCATCAGGCTTCGCTTTAAAAAGGATGGAAGAAATAATAGAATTCACACATACTGTCTTCCCTGAACCAGTTGTTCCGGCAATTAATAAATGCGGCATCTCTTTTAAATCCGCTACTACAGGGTCCCCTTTCACATCCTTCCCGATAGCTAAACTTAACAAGGCTTTATTATCGTAAAAAGCTTTTTCTTCTAAAACTTCTCTTAAATACACCAAATGTTTTTTTAAATTAGGGACTTCAATCCCTATTGTTCCTCTCCCGGGAATAGGTGCCACTATCCTCACCCCTGATGCTTTCATCGTAAGGGCAATATCATCAGACAAAGCAGTAATCTTCTGGATCTTCACTCCCGCCTGAGGCTCTAATTCATACATTGTTACTACCGGCCCTTTTTGTACACTTAGAACCTTGGCTAAAACTCCGAAATCAGATAAGGTCTTTTCCAAATTCTTTATATTCCCTTTTATATCCTCCTTGGTTTTATAAGCATCTAAAGCCGGGGGTAGTTTCAAAATTCCCACAGAAGGCAGTTTATAAGTCCTGGGGTCAAAAACTTTCCCGTCCTGTTTCTCTAAAGTCTCCCTTTTCCTCTTTATCTCTTCTTTAGGCAAAGATATCCTTTTCTGAGACACTGATTTTTTTCCCAAAGGAAAACCAACCTCTACTTCCTGATCTAGACCCTTTTCTTTCTCAAAACGAGAAGAAGGGGTATAAATTTTTATTTTGGGCGGCATTTCTTCAAAAAGAGGCTTTTGGGGAATAACTTCTTTTTCCTTTCGTAACCTCTCTTTAAAAGCGTCTCTCAGAAAGACGGCTATTTTAAAAATAAGCTTTTTAAAAAAAGAAAATATGTCCACAAAAAGATAACCAAAAAGAAGCGTAGAGCTTATCATAATAAGCATTGCTAAGGATATAAAAGAACCCCAAAACCCTAAATAAGCATAAAAAAACCGGGAAAGAAAAAAACCCATGAAACCGGCCCGGGCATAAAACAAGTCAGTCCCTCTAAAAAGAATCCCTATAAAGGTAGAAAGGAAAATTGCTAAAGAGATAAAAGAAAAAAAGGTAATAATTCCCTTGTGAGAAATACCATAGGATCTTATAATATTTAACCTTTCTAAACCTTTTAAAAAGAAATAAAGAGGAAAAAAATAACTGGCTGTTCCGAAAATAAAAAAAAGGGCAAAAGCAAGATAACTGCCTATTATACCGATAAGATTATGGGCAGAACTATTGTAAGGTGCGCTTATCCATTTTATATCTTGGGGAACAAAAGAGAATAGACTTAAGAGTACTATGACTCCTATACAAACAAAGGCTACTCCCTCAATTTGACGGGGAAGTCTCCTCATGACACTGTTTCATGCTTAAATTTATTCGTCCCTGGGAATCAATATTTACAACTTTTACTTTAACAATATCTCCTTCTGTTACAACTTCCCGGACATCTTTAACAAATTTGTCCGAGAGTTCAGAAACATGAACTAGACCGTTTTTGCCAGGAATAATTTCACAGAAAGCGCCGAAATTCATAATTTTAGTAACTTTACCTTCGAAAATATCGCCGGGCTGAATATCCCGGAGAAGATTTAAAATTTGATTTGCCGCTTGGTTCAACGATTCTTCTGTTTCGGCAACTACACAAACCATTCCATCATCATTAATATCTATAGCTACATTATTTTCTCTTATCAGTCTCCTTATCATTTTGCCTCCCGGCCCGATAACTTCACCGATTCTTTCTGTATCTATCTTGAACAACTTTATCTTAGGCGCGTATTTCGAAACCTCTCCCCGCGGCAATGCCAAAGTCTGATTCATTTTCTCTAAAATAAAAAAACGCGCTTTTTTTGCCCTTTCTAAGGCTTCCTGAACTAACGGAAGTTCTAATCCATCTATTTTGATATCTACCTGAATAGCACAAACACCAGCCTCTGTACCAGCTACTTTAAAATCCATATCGCCATAGTGATCTTCCACTCCCGCGATATCGGTAAGAATTTTATAATTACCCGCTTCTTTTATCAATCCCAAGGCAATCCCGGCTACCGGTTTCTTTATGGGAATACCGGCATCCATCAAAGACAATGAAGCAGCACAAGTAGTCGCCATGCTTGAAGAACCGTTAGACTCCAATATCTCTGATACTACCCTTATCGTATAAGGGAACTCCTCTTCCGAAGGCATTACGCTTAAAAGAGCTTTCTCTGCCAATGCCCCATGGCCTATATCTCTTCTCGAAGGTCCCCGTAACGGCTTTATCTCTCCCACACTAAAAGGGGGAAAACTATAATGTAACATAAACCGCTTTGATTTTTTTCCTTCCAAAGCGTCAACAAATTGTTCATCACTGCTGGTTCCCAGAGTAATCGCGGCTAAAGCTTGCGTCTGCCCCCGGGTAAACAACGCCGAACCATGAGTACGCGGTAAAATACCAACATCACAATTAATCTCTCTTATTTGATCAATCTCACGATTGTCAGGACGCTTGCCTTGCTCTAAAATTTTCCTTCTCACGATTTTACTCTCTAACTCATAAAATATCTTTTTAATGTCCTCCAGAGTCACTTCTATTTCTTTCTCTTCGACAATTTTTTTGTAAAGATCCTCCAATACTTCCCCCCAGGCCGTTTCCTTATCTTCTTTTTCCGGCAGGCCGTAAAGCTCCTCTAAACGGGAAGAAACCTCTTTTTCCACCAAAGAAAATAAATCCTGAGGAAACTCAGGAGGAGAAAACTCTTCTTTCTTTTTACCTATCTTTTCTCTTAACTCTCTCTGCCCTTTAATTATCTCTCTTATGAAAGGACGCGCGTACTCTATAGCTTTAAAAATGTCCTCTTCGCTAAGCTCATTAAATTCTCCCTCAAGCATTACAATCTTTTCTTCTGTTCCCACAACAATGATATCCATTGGAGATTGGCTTCGCTCTTCGTAAGTGGGATTAACAATGAATCCTCCCTCTGACATTCCTACTCTTACCGCCCCTACAGGAATATTAAAAGGGATATCGGAGATAAAAAGAGCGCAACTGGCTCCGTTTACCGCTAAAACATCAGGATCATTCTCTCCATCACTGGAAAGAACCATGGCAATAATCTGAGTTTCCTGAATATATCCTTTAGGGAAAAGCGGACGTAAAGGCCGGTCAATTAAACGGGAACAAAGTATTTCTTTATCCTTAGGGCGTCCTTCTTTTTTTATATAACCTCCAGGGATCTTTCCCATCGCGTAGGTCCTCTCTTGATAATCTACAAAAAGAGGGAGAAAACCCCGGGATTGTACCTGCCCCTTAGACGCGCAGGCAGTAACCAAAACTACGGTATCCCCATAAGATATGCTTACACTGCCGTTTGCTTGACGGGCCAAGTCACCGGAAGAAAAACTAAAGGGAATATTTCCGATATTGGTAAGGGATAGACGACAAGAATCCATCATTTGCGAAGATTAAGTTCTTTTATTAATTCTTCGTATCTCTTAAGATCTTTCTTCTTAAGATATTGAAGAAGACGACGTCGTCTACCAACAAGCATAAGCAGACCACGGCGAGAATGAAAATCTTTCTTATGCTTTTTTAAATGCTCAGTCAAATAATTTACTCTTTCACTAAGTAAAGCTATCTGTACCGAAGTCGAACCTGTATCTTGAGAATGTTCTTTAAATTTTTCGATTAGTCCTTTTTTCACGTCTTTGCTCCACATACTGGCTTATTTTACCTTTCAACCCTTACAATGTCAATCATTGTTTCTACCTGCCAGATTTTTATTTCAACCATCTTTAGCGTTTTACTCTGAAAACGAACACCAAGCTAACCCGAGTTTTATCGGAATGATGCCTCTCTATTATCCCCTTTATTATAATTTCAAAAAAAGCAAACTCCCTTAAATTCTCTTCGACTCTGCCTATTATATACCAAATTTACTATATGACCGGTAGTAAAGAGGGAATTTACTTTCCAGGATTTATTCCACAAGATTTTTGTAGTATACCAGCAAATCCAAGCAAAGTCAACACCCTCGTAAAATTCTTTTCTAAGACATAAAATTATTTAAAAAACCTGTTGGTAATCGGCATCCGCCTATCTTTTCCAAAGGCTTTAGGGCTAATTTTAATGCCCACGGGTGCCTGCCGGCGTTTATATTCATTGGCATCAACCATCTTAATTACTTTCCTCACCAAAGATTTCTTAAATCCTTTTTTTATAATCTCATCCGAAGATAACTCATCTTCTATATATAATTTTAAAATGGGATCAAGCAGTGAATAAGAAGGTAAAGTATCTATATCACGCTGACCGGGCCTTAATTCTGCCGAAGGAGGCCTTTCTATTACTGAAGAGGGAATAATCATCCTTCCAGATATCCTATTGATACAATGAGCTAGTTTATAAACCCTTGTTTTGGAGACATCTTTTAATATTCCAAAGCCTCCGACCATATCTCCGTATAAAGTACAGTATCCGCAGGAAACTTCACTTTTATTCCCCGTATTGAGGACTAAATATCCAAACTTATTCGAAAAAGCCATCAGAAGATTCCCTCTAATTCTGGCTTGGATATTTTCTTCTGTCTTATCCCGAGGGAGCTTTTTAAAAAAGGAATTTAATCCTTTAAGCTCTGACTGAAAAATTTCATCTATATTAATAATAGCATATTTTAATCCCAGATTCCGGCATATTTTTTTGGCATCATTAAAAGTTTCCGAAGATGTATAAAGAGAAGGCATAAGTAAAGCATAGACATTATTTTTGCCTAAAGCCAAAGCGGCAAGAGAAACCACTACTGCCGAATCAATGCCGCCGCTCACACCCACGATTACTTTATCAAAATTATGTTTTTTTACGTAATCAAACAGACCAAGGCGCAAAGCAAAAAATATTTCTTCTGCCGCGGATACACGTAATTCTTTGGAAGAATAACGATTCTTCTTATTAAGAACAAAAATTAAAAAATCTTCCTCAAATCTTTTAGCATAGGTTATTAATTTACCCTGGGGAGAAAAAACCATACTTGTTCCGTCAAAGACAAGTTCATCCTGACCACCCACAAGATGACAATAAAATAAAAAGCAGTTTATCCTTTTAGAAGCGCGGGAAAGCACTTTTCTTCGTAGAAAAATTTTACCCAAGTGATATGGTGATGCGGAAATATTAATCAGGAAATCAAGATTCTTGTCCTCGAGCTGGGCCACATATTCATCTCTCCAGATATCTTCACAAATATTTATGGAAAAATTATAACCATTAAAAGAATAAATTGAAATCCTATCTCCATGGCCAAAATATCTTTTTTCATCAAATACCCCATAATTCGGCAACTGCACTTTATGATAAATATCCTTAATCTTTCCGTTTACAATAAAAGCGTAAGAATTATAAATTTCATCACCTTCTTTATCCACAAACCCGACAATTATAGCTATCCCTTTAGTACAACTTTTTATTTTATTTAAATATCTAATGTTTTCTTTCACGAAATGCGGTTTTAAAAGTAAATCCTCCGGTGGGTACCCGCAAAGAATCAGCTCACCAAAAACCACGATATCAGCTTTTTTATTCTTTGCTTTCTTAATATTTTCAATAATTTTTTGATAGTTACCCTTTAAATCTCCTACACAGGGATTTATCTGAGCAATAGCGATTTTAATCATGCTTAACTCCTCTTTCTACGAACGGTATTGTCAAAATTATTTAAGTTTAAATAACCAATCACCAAGATATACCCTTACGGGCACAGGCAAGATACAAACAATAATCAATAACCAAATGGGCAATATCCAAACAGAAAAAAACAAAGATATTTGAATATTGAATATTTGAATTTGAATATTGTTTGGTTATTGCATCTTGTTTCTTGTATCTTGGTTATTCCCTCTGTGCCCCCCTGTGGTTTCTTTCATAGCCTTAGACTTTAAGCTTATCCCTACATTTTAAACACGGCCAAAGAATCAATGCGCCCCCGATTAAAATCAAAGAAATCACCTGGGAAAAAGAAAGTGATCCCAGATAGCCACGGGGATCTCCTCTATAAAATTCAATAATAAATCTGAATATAGAGTAAACAATAATATAGTAAAGAAAAATTTGACCTTTGAATTTCCGGGTTTTTCTTAAAGTCAAAAGTAGAAAAAATATCAAAAAAAGAAATAAAGAAGATATAATTTGTGTAGGGATTATTTTAACTCCCAGGAGGCCAGCGGGCGAATCAGGAGCAAACTTCATTCCTATCCAGGAATCAGTGGGTTTTCCATAACAACAGCCATAAAAGAAACAGCCAATTCTTCCGATAGCGTGCGCCAAAGGCAAGGCTAAAATGACTAAATCGGTTAAGTTTAAAAAATCCAACCTATGTTTTCTAGCCAAGAAATAAAATACCGGCAAGCCAAAAATTATCCCTCCATAAAAAACAAAACCAGCTCTGCCTAAGCCTATGCCGATAGGGTCATCCATAAACTGTTTAAATTCTATGACGATATAAAAAAGTCTCGCTCCCAGAAATCCGGAAATAATTGACCAGAAAAGGATATCGGAAAAGACTTTCGTATCTATACTCTCTTTTTTCGCCTGTTCCAAACAAAATAAATATCCGGCCAGGACACCTAAAAAAACAAACACGCCGTAGGTATAAACAGTTATGGGGCCGAGTTTAAATAATATCGGGTGCATAATTCACCTCCTCGAAATAAACATCAAGTATCGCGTATTGCGTATCGAGTGTAAGATTACTTAAAGTTACTTAAGGTTACTTAAAGTTGCGTAAAGTTGCGTCAAGTAAACTCTACTCTATATAATATATTTCGAATCTATTCTTCGTCCCTCGTTTCTTCTCGTCCCTCGTCCAAGTGAACGAAGTGAACGGTCGTCCTTCGTCCCTCGTTTCTTCTATCCTCTGTCATCCACTTTCCAACACTATATTAACCGGCCCGTCTAAATCAAGTGCTATATCCATATGTTCGCCAAACACTCCGGTCCGAGCATCTACACCTTTAGATTTTAATTCGAGAATAAAACCATCAAAAAGCTTATTTGCCCGCTCCAAAGGCGTTGCTTCTTCAAATGACGGCCGTCTGCCCTTTTTAGTATTCGCGCAAAGAGTAAAATTAGATATACACATGATCTGATAATTCTTATCTTTCAGAGAATAATGGAATTTGCCCTGTTTGTTTTCAAAAATCCTTAGATTCACAACTTTTTCGGCCATCTCCGATAATACAGGATAATCATCTCCTTTTTCCAATCCGACAAAGACAGCAATCCCTTTCTTGATTGAAGAAACTGTCCGTCCCCCAACCGCAACTTCAGCCTGATGAACCCGGGTTACAAGAATTTTCATATTACGCGTTATGCGTTATTAATATTGTCCTTTATATTTATTATCTAAAATATATCCAGCATCTATCCGCCTCTATGCTCTATGCTCTACTCCCCACTTAATCCCCTGATGAGTCTTCCTTTTCTCAAGTTCTTCTTCTATCTTTCTCAAAATTCTCTGTTTTTCATTTATCCATAACGGCGCGGTCAGCAAATCTCTGTCAGCATCGGAAACTAATCTTAAAATAACCCATTCTTCGGGGATAATCTCAAGAAAACTTATCAAAATATCTATATATTCATCTTCAGAGATAAGCTTAACTTCATCGTTTCTATACATCTCCTCTAAAGGGGTATTTCCAACCACATGCAGACAGTGAAACTTTATCCCCCAGAGAGGCATAGAAGTCAGTTGACGGGCAGTTTCAAGCATATCATCCCTGGTTTCTCCGGGAAGGCCTAAAATAACATGCGCCGCGATATGAATATCTTTTCTCCGGGCAGTTAAACCAACTGTTTTCCGAAAATCATTAAAAGTATGGTTTCGATTAATCAATTTTAAAATTTTATCATTAACTGTCTGCAAACCATACTCAATATACACGGAATAATCCTTGGAAAAACTTTCTATTAAGTCCAATTTCTCTTCATCCATACAATCCGGCCTTGTAGAAATCGCGATTCCTACAATGTCATTAAATTTGCGTACCGAAGAATACTGCCGTTTTAAAAAATCAATATTTCCATAAGTACCGGAGAAACTCTGAAAATAGGCGATGAATTTTTTTGCTTTAAAACGCTTGCCGGCATAAGCCATTGCCTGAATAATCTGTTCTTCTAAAGGAAGAGGACTATCCTTGGCAAAATAGCTAAAAGCTTTATTGTTACAGAAGATACAACCTTTATCACTTAAGGTTCCGTCTATATTCGGACAGCCGAATCCCGCGTTTAAACTTAGACGGTGAACCCTCTCCCCGAATTCCTCCCGTAAATACCGGTTAAAAGAATAAAATCTTTTCCCCATTTGTGTTTGTTTCGTTAATAGCTAACACTTCTATTTTTTTATTTTCAACCGGACAGGTTTAAAAGCTGTCCAAATCCGGTTTTACCTAATATTCTATTCATTTCTACATATTTCTATTTTCGATTTTCCATTTTCGATTTTTCCGCCGGAGGCGGACCCGCCTTGGGCGGGCTATCTCTGATGTCTGGAGTCTGTCTTCTTCTCCATACTATAAACACATCCGCAATAATTCTGACGGTAAAGTCCGTATTGTTTGGAAAGCTCCTGAGTCCGTTTAAATCCATCTTTCTTTTTGAAATCTCTCTGTAAAAATCTCTCCCCGCCTATTCTCTCTCCTATTTTGTTAATCAGGAAACTATTTTTATGAGGGCTTATTGTAAGTGTGGTCGTGAAATAATCGAAATTCTTCTTTTGCATTAAACGAAATGTTTCTTGTAACCTTATTTCAAAACATTTCTCACAGCGTTTGCCGCCTTCCGGCTCGGCACTATAGAGTTTACAGTAAGAAATCCAGGCAGAATTTTCATACCTTCCCTCACTAACCCGTATAGACAGAATTTCCTCTGCTGCCTTCAATGCTTCTCTCCGTTTCCGATACTCCTGGTAAGGATAAATATTCGGGTTGAAAAAGAAACCTTCAAGGCAAAAGTCTTCTTTTCTCAATTTCTCTATACAGCTAAAAGCGCATACTCCACAGCATATATGTAATAAGACTTTTTTCATAATCAGTGAATTATTTAATAAGTAGCGGGTAAAGCGATTTTTTGATCCTCAATGCTTGATTCTCGATGCTTGTTCTCACTGCTCGCTGCTTAAAAAAGGACTCTGTCCCTTTCCATACCTTTTTATTATAGGTCGAAGTACTCTTTAAGAGTTATGAACTTTACTTCTCTCTTGAGAGAAGGGAGTTCTTTCCTTAATGCCTTAAAAGTATTTTCCTTAGGGTGCGCGATAACAATTATTTTTCCTTTTTTCCTTGCTTTTTCTACAAGCCCGTGTATTTTTTCCCTTATCTTATTAACCTCATCGATAGAATCCAAAAAACCCTCATTGGCCGCGCACTCCACTTCAAGCTCTTTAGCTACCTCGCAAACGCAGGATTTCAGAGAAGTTCTGCTATCGACAAACACCAGATTCTTTCTTTTCACCGCGGCTAAAACTATTCTAACCAGATCTTCGTCTTCTGTCGCTTTAGAACCCATATGATTATTTACTCCGATAGCTATCTGAAAATAATTCAAATAATTCCTTAAGAGCCCTTTTATCTTTCTGAGAGGAAGATGCCTTCCGATAAATTCATCTTTCATCTTTACAAAGGCGGCAGGATCACCTTTTGGCTCCATAGGAAGATGGATCAAAACTGAATATCCGCAGCGATAACCGGTATAGGCTATATTTTTAGAAAACTTCCGGTCAGGAATAACCGCGATAGTTAAAGGAATCTCTAACGAATACACGTCTTTTAATTCTTTCAAACTTTCTCCCAAGTCATCAAAAATAAGCGCGATTTCCGGTTTTTTTCCCGGATGCTTTATTTTGTCTTTTGAAACAACGCCTCCATCTGCTTTTTTACTATTTCGTGAGCCATTAATATAGTTATAAAATATAAGGGGCGTAAGTATTATACTAATTAAAAGGATTATTCTGCTTAGTTTACTCATTTATAACAGTTTTAAAAAAATCGCAGCTTTTTTCAGGGTCATCAGTTTTAAGAATAGCACTGCCGACACATATATCGTCTATACCCAAATCAACTGCCATCTTTAAATTATCCAGCTTTATACCGCCGTCTATGCCTATTCTTTTATTAGGGAATAAATCTTTAAACTTTTTAATCTTTTCCAAGACCGCGGGAATAAACTCACTCCCATAGAATCCGGGAATCACACTCATAAACAAAACCACATCCACTTTATCCACCAAAGCCTTAAATTCATTTATCTTTGTGGACGGGTTTATTGCTAATCCCGGGCTAAACCCATTCTTCTTTATCTGAGAAATTATTTTCTCATGGTCCTTATCTATCTCATAATGATAGATTATTCTCTCTGAACCAAACTTCTTAAAAGAATCCAACCAAAAACAAGGGTCTACTACCATAAGATGGGCTTCGCTGTTTATAGGGAAATCTATCTCAGCTAATTCCTGAGAACTAATACTTTTGGAAGGAACAAACTTACCATCCATAATATCAATTTGCACATAGTTGGTAAATTTTCTGCAAAGAGTTAACATCCCCAAAAGCTCTTCTTTATTTTTCGTAAGGATTGCCGGAATTATTCGCATTTTAAATCCCCCTCTTTTTAAACAGAAAAATATTTTTTTAAAATGTTAACCACCCCTTTATTCAGCTCAAAATTACCTGTCCTCCAGGATCTGACAATATCTCTTTTTTTCTTACCCCACAAAGAATAATAACTCTCCCAGCCGGAAACAGGCCCTTGGCGGCAAACAAAACAAGGATTATCAATATATTGATATATTCCGTCCGGGAACACACAGTTTTTAACCGTTTTATATGTCCAATAAGTATAGCTAAAACCGAAATCTTCAAAGGCATCCAAAATATTCCTAAGATAATCAGCTTCCCCGTAAAAATTATTACGCCAGTTTATGCCAAACTCTCCCACGAGGATTTCCACTTTATTCTTTCTGGAAAATTTATAATACGGTTCTAAATATTTATATACCGCGTTCTTATCCCATTTTCCTCCGTCGATTACTCCCGGATATTTATAATACGGGATAAAATTAAAGGTAAAATTAAGCGGCTGATAAGAATGAATACTTATCCTGACATTCTCGTCTATTAAATCTTTCAGGAAATCGATTTCCTGGGCCCAGAGATTCCCCTCCAGATATAATTTCTTATTTTTATCAATATTTTGTATTCTCGCCACCAATTTTCTATAAAACCCATGCAAAATTTTTAATTTTCCTTTACCAACTACAGGTTCATTTAAAAGATCGTAACCATAAAGACTGCTTCTGTCTTTAAATCTGTCAGCGATTTTCTCCCATAAAGCCACAGTTCTCTCGCGATAAACAACTTTCTCCCACAAAAAAGGGATACCGCTGCTATCCGAATGCCAATCACTATTTTGTGAACCAGGCGCGGCATGCAAGTCTAAAATAATTTTGAGATTGTACTTTTGGGCCCAGGATAAAGCTTTCTCCAGATAAAGAAAGCCTTCTTCGCTGTATTTAAACGGACTCTTTTCTATAAGGCGGTAGTGAAAAGGAACCCTTACACAATTCGCTTCCCAAGTACTTATATTTCTAAAATCCTGCTCAGTCACAAAATTAGTTTTAAAAAAATTATCAAAAGATTCTAATTCTTTAAGGCCGTGAATCTTTTTGAATTTACCTCTAAATTCGCTCTCCGGGATATTTCTACCCCCTAAGATATAAGCTTCTTTCAAAAGCCAACCGCCTAAATTTACCCCTTTTAACCGTCTTTCCGGTTCATTCACGACTTACTTCCTTTATTATATGATTTAGCCACTAAGATACACGGACACTAAATTGGTAACTGTTTAGGCCATTGAGACACTAAGTTAAAATAGTTTTCTTTTAATACCATTTTTATAGGCACATAAATGACTTCCCGGCCACCAATTATGCATAACTTCTTTTATAGGAACACACCGGAATTTTTCTCCGCCTACAGTTTTTCTTAATCCCAATCTCTGATCGTAAATTTCACAACTGTATTTTCCCGAAGCCTCTTTTTTTAAATATTTACAAGGGTCTTCATAAGCTCCGCAACAAGCTCCGCAGCGAATACAGATATTTTCCCATTTATTTTGTCTTTTCTTAAGATTCTTCAGATAAACTTCCATATCTATTTTATTCTTCTTGAGCGAATGAAAGGAAGATACCCCGTATAGGGGAAAACATTGGTGCTTCATTATAAAGATATATCATTATAGCAAAAAAATTAAACAAATAATTTTTTTCTTGCAAAATCTTAAATTTCTGCTTTAATATGACTTGAATTTTATAAATTTAATATAAGAGAAGCTATGACCTGAAGGAATGGAAAAAAAATTTTGCTCTACTAATGGAATCGTACGATTTGCCGGAATCCATCTCATTGTAGAAGTCTGGAAAGCCAAGAATCTCTCCTCTCTGCCAAAAATAAGAAAAATATTAAAAGACGCCGTAAAAGCCTGTGGAGCTACACTTTTAAAAATAGACCTTCATAAATTCTCTCCTTACGGAGGTATATCCGGAGTAGCTCTCATCGCCGAATCCCATTTAAGTATACATTCTTGGCCGGAATATCAATACGCAGCTTTAGATATATTTGTCTGCGGAGAGGTAAATCCTTATAACGCTATCCCGGTAATAAAAAAAGGGTTTGAAACAGAAAAAATTCAGATTGTAGAAGTAAAGCGGGGCATTTTTTAATGTGGCATTCAGAAGCTATTTATCCTGACATAAAATTACAGCTCAAAGGGGAACTCCTCTATAGGAAAAAAACACTTTATCAAAACCTAGAACTGTATAAAACAGACCGGTTTGGTAAAGTTTTAATGTTGGATAACGCTATACAAACTACGGAAGGGGATGAGTTCATCTATCACGAAATGCTTACCCATCCTGTTCTGCTCCTTCATCCCAAACCGCAAAAAGTCCTTATTATCGGAGGCGGTGACGGAGGGATATTAAGAGAAGTATTAAAATATAAAAGCGTAAAGCTTGCTTATCTGGTAGAAATCGACAAAAGTATTATTGAAATATCCAAAAAGTACCTGAAAAGTATCTGCAAGAATTCTTTTCAAGATAAAAGAACAAAAATAATATTTGATGACGGAGCGAAATTTATAAAGAAGACAAAGGAGAAATTTGACGTAATTATCATCGATTCTCCCGATTCCGTGGGGCCGGCTAAAGTCCTCTTTTCTAAAGGATTCTACAAAGATATATTCTCGGCTTTAGCGGAAAATGGCTTGATGATAAGGCAAACAGGATCGACAACTCTGCAGAAAGAAGTGTTAAAAAGCAGTTGGAAAATTTTAACTGACATATTTCCCTTCGTATGGACACATCTTACAGCTATCCCTACTTATATCGGCGGTTTCTTCAGTCTTACGGCAGCCTCTAAAAAAATAGACCTTTTTAAGACAGATATCGCTTATTTAGAGAAAAAAATTAAAGCTTTAAAAATTAAAACTGATTATTATAACCCCTACATACATATAGCAAGCGCAGTTCTCCCCGAATATATACGGAGGATGCTGAAATGAAAGAAAAGAAAAGTACTTTCGGATACGAATTAATTATGGATCTTTCCGGTTGCGAAGGAAAAATAATTACTTCCAAGAAAAAACTTCAGGAATACATAGACCGCCTTTGTAAGCTTATAAAAATGGAAAAGTACGGAAAGACTCTTCTTCCCTATTTCGGAGAAAAACAGGCCTTTACTAAAGGATACTCTTTAGTGCAATTAATAGAAACTAGTTCAATCACCGGACATTTTTCTGATATATGGCATACCGCCTATATAAATATATTTTCCTGCCAGAAATATGATCATGTCAAAGCAAAACAATTCACCAAAGACTTCTTCAAAGCAAAAAGACTAAAAACCCGGTTTATTATAAGATAAAAGAATAGACAATATTTTACGTAATGCGTAACAGGTATCGCGTAATGCGTTAACTGGGAAAATGCCTTTGCAAAAGCGTCCCCAAGGATCCACCTCTGAGGAAAAATTTATACCATTCGACAAGATAAAGAATTAGGACAAAAGGTGATTGTACAAAAAATACGCGGTATTTTACCCGGTTACCTTGGCCTTTTACTTAAATACCCTTACGGGCACAAGCGGGCAGAGCCAAATTTTCCATATGCCTAATGTAACACTTTCAGTCCTGAACTGATTTTGTTACATTAGAGTTAAGGTACTAATTTATTCTTCCCAATCACTATGTTCCATTAACTGTTCATCTTTAACATAGTAAATGTAACTATGCGCGCGATTCCCACCGGCAGAAGAGTTGACTTCATCAACCTTAGCAATTATAAGATAATCATACTCTGAAGGATACTGGTCTCCTTCCGGTTTCCAGGTATTATCACCTACTGCCATTTCAATTTTCGCTTTATCAGAAAAACCTGTCCGTTTCGCGATATCTCTTATTGTCTGTACAGCATAGACTTCAACCTCTGACTCGCTCGCGTCCCCTTCAAGATTAAAGTCAAGATCAATTTTAGGATTTCCTGTTGCTTCTTTTATTTTCAAAATTATAGGCGACATTTGGGATTCCCAGAATTCATTGCGCTCCATTAACTGACCATCTTTAACATGATAAATATAGCTATGCTCACAATTCCCGCCGGCAGGACAATTCGTTTCATCAAACTTAGCAATTATAAGATAATCATAATCAAAAGGATACTGGTCTCCTTCCGGACGCCACAGAGCATCACCTATTATTATCCCAATTTTCGCTTTATCAGAAAAATCCCCTCGTTTATCCATATCTCGCATTGTCTGCAGAAGATACCCTTCGACATCTGAAATGGTAGCATTTCCTTCAAGGTGCAATTCGATATCAGAATTCCCTGTTGTCTCTTCTGCCTCCGAAATTACAGAATTCACATATTTTACATACTCCATAGCCTGATCAGGATCATTAAATATCTTTTCATCCTCGGGGCCCATAACCATATATTTCCCTGTTGCTGTCCCATCATCGATTGCTCTAATTTCACATTCGTCTATCTCTATAGGACTAGATATCCTCATTTCATCTTTGACCGTAATCCATTCAAGATCATTGACAGCATCAGCATACTGTCTATCTTCACCCGCATAATTTTTATGATCTCCTCCCATTTTATCATATTTTTCTGCTTTTCTATGCTCCTTTGCTGAATATTCATCGTAATGCCCTGCCTTTTTGTCATAAACCGCTGCTTGTTCTTCTTCAGATTGGGCCATCTTTTCGTACATCGCTGCCTTTTTCTTATCCTTACATTGTCCTGCCATCTGTTTATACATCCTTGCCCGCTGAGCATGACGGTATACTTTATCTCGTTCTTCACTCGCTCGTTTCCACCAATCGAATGCTTTTTGCCTGCAATCCCTTGCACGCTTGGCACACTCTAATGCCAATTTTTCACGATTCAACGCGCGGTTCTTCAAAAATTCCCGGAAAGTTCTGGAAACTGGCAGCAAAGAAGATAAATTGAATTCGGAATTTTTTATCCCTCTACCATCAATACCTCCGGGATTAGATAAAATAAACCAGTTGTTATTATAATCTTCATTTACAATAAAAGCTCCATTCTGTATTGTATCCGCCCAGACTAAGTTTAGAAAAAATACCATTCCTATAGTGAATAAAGTAATTATGGCGAATTTATCACTTCTAACCATTTTTACCCTCCGCTTAACACTATAATATTATTCCAGAATCAAATAATCAAAATTGGCTTTCTTAACCGGGAAAATACCTTTACAGAGGCGTTCCGAAGGATCCGCTTGCCCGCCTCTGATTG
>JAGLUN010000061.1 GCA_023134705.1 Candidatus Omnitrophota bacterium
ATTATGTTAACTTTTGGATATGAATGAAAACCTCTCAAAATCTAATTAAATTAAAGCTTTTTCGCGTTTTAAGCTCTGTGGTCTCCGGATCTAGGATCGAGCATCTAACGTCTATCTTCTTTTGAGGTCTATTGTCTGTTGTCTGATGTCTGAAGTCTGTTTTGTCTGAACTCTGAGGTCTTTCTTAAAAAGGCTTGAAATATACTCCGGCAAGCTGATCAGGAGGTTCAAACTCCTGGAACCACCCTTCTAATCCTATATTTTCTATCAATTGAGCTAAGGAAGCATATTCTTCATAATTTATTCTTCTGTCAAGCGCCGGGTTATTCTTAGCCTCAAAATACGGCTTATATTGCGACATAAGACTTATATATGCTGAAGGCATAATATCTTTAATCCATCTGATTATCTGCCGGGATTCTTCAGTTAAGCCCGGCAAAATGAGATGCCGTATAATTAAACCCTTTTTGAGGGTATTTTTTTGCCATACGGGCTCTTTTTTTTGATTATGCATACAAAGTATAGCCTTTCTATTATAAAGGGGGTAATCTCGCGTTTTAGAGCCTAATAAAGCCGCTTCTGGAGTATAATACTTCATATCTACCAGGTAAATATCTATTATTCCCCTTAATCTTTCTATAACCCCGGGTTTTTCATAACCGGAAGAATTGTAAACTATGGGGATATTTAAGCCTTTTTCATAGGCAATTAAAAGGGCTTCCAGTATTTGAGGTAAAAAATGCGTAGGAGTCACAAGATTAATATTCTCAGCTTTTTTATTTTGTAAATCAATCATTACCTGGGCTAAATCCCCTTTTTTTACCGGTTTCCCTTCAAGCCGATGAGAGAATTTGAAATTTTGGCAATATATACATTTTAGATTACACCCGGAAAAAAAAATCGTACCACTCCCTTTTTCCCCTGTTATCGGAGGTTCTTCCCCTTTATGAATAAAAGCGGTATAAACGACTAAATCTTTGGCCGTACCGCAGAATCCGGTTTCCCCTTTTAGTCTGTTTACCCCGCACTCCCGGGGACATAATTTGCAGGATTTTAGGTGGTCCAGGAAGTACTCAAGTACATTTTTGATGTTTTTTATCTTATCTTTGTTTTTCATTCTAAAATTCCCGTTCTTTACGAGTAGTTTGTTGTTAGTAGTTTGTAGTTTGTTTGGGGACACGAATTGTCACCCCATTAGATAGCCCTGCCCCGTTAAATAATTTCATATTTAATGGGGTAAACATCCAACGGGGCAAGCGAATTTCACACGAATCGTTACGAATACTGTTATAAAATGTGCATCCGGTGATCCGGTAATCTCGGACTAGGTAATCCGAATATCGGGATATCCGGGAGGTCTTCCGGAATTTTTTCTTCAGCATTTGTCCCCGGTCTCCTGATCCCCTGATAACCGGGTATCCTCTAGCGCATAGCCCTGAGCTCAAAGCTCAAGCATTCTTTTCTTTATCCTTGTGACCTGTGACGTTGTGATTTTCTATATTTCTATAGACCATTGACCATAGACTATTGACTATTTTTTATCCCTGATCTGCCGGATGTAATTATCCCGTATTTCAATAAAAATATTTTTATAACCGGGTGTGCGGTAATCCGGGAAAGTCCATGGTAGATCTCTGAAATCGCGCTGGGCGTAATAAAGAGTGACTTCAGCGTAAATGCATTTACCTAAATATATCCGGTGATAAAAATCCTTTGTGCTGAGTAATATAAGTCTTGCTTCATTCAGGTATCCGGGGTCTATATTAATTCTTCGTTTATCCTGGCAGGAAAATTTCTTTTCTAATTTAATACAATCCAGTTTGACTTTTAGCAGTTTTAGAGGATTCATTAATTTTTTGAAGGAAACAAACCGTCTTGATAAACCGGCTCCCATTTCTTTTTCGTAATAATCAGTAAAATCGAATTTAATCGGTTTGCTTTCATAATCTATCGTCCCCAATCCCCCGGCCATTATATTTTTAACTTTGCGGAATATTGCCTCGTCCTTATAAATAAAAGCACAAATACATTTGACTTTTTTCGGAAGCTGTTTTTTAAACATTGTTAAGTTAATTTTTACTATAGGAAGGTTTAGTATTGTTCATGTAAGAGAGTAAAACCTTTCTGTCGGATTCTTTTATTTCCGAAAAAAATATCCCCAGATTGTACTTACGTTTGCCGTTTGTTCTGGTATATTCGTTTCTTACTACGACTCCCTTACAAAGAACTTTCTTTAAGATTTTTTTATTGCGTGCTTTCATTAAAGGAATTAGCAGGATAATTTCGAGTTTAGTCATTGCGGGTATATCCGTATTTATTGAACAATATACGCCGTTCCCGCTTATATCTTTTGTTTCGGTTACAATATCAAACCCGGGGTTAAAAATTTTTATGGGTAGGTTAAAATGGAAACGAGGATATTTCCTTCTTTCGTTCAGCATTAAGAAGATTACTTTTTTAAAACGTATGTTTTAAAACATTTTTTATTGCAAAAGTATCCGCCGTTTCTATAATAAAAATCTATCCTTTTTAAGGATTTATTGCAGGCAAGACAATTTTTACGTTTTTCTTCTCTTCTACTCATAATACTAATCCTAAATAATTTTATTTATGAAATGATATAAATGACTTTTGTCGATTGTATTTATTTCCATAATTTTCAACCCAATATAATATCTGTCAGATCTAGCCTTCTTATTGCACCAAATTACTTTTACCTTACTTTCGGCCATTTCATTAATCAAATTAATACTTAATTTTATGAATTTACCGCGAGCCATAAACTCTTCGCTTAATATCTTTAGTCCCTCTCCGCTTAAGTCTTTACTTACCGTATAAAACATTTTTTTCCGTTCGGGTAAGAGAACACATTCAACCGGAAAGGAAACATTAATTCTTTGACTATTTCTTCTGTCATCCATAACTGAAAGCGCTTACAATTAAATCCAAACAAAACCAGTGATTCTCAACTACACAAAATATAGCATATTTTTTGCCTTTTGTCAACCTATTGGCGGATTATTTCTAAGCTTTTTTTTACTAATTTTAAAGGGATTTTTTCACAAATTCTTGTTTTACCTATATGTTCTATGAGTACCATTCTTATGCTTCCTGAGATAAATTTTTTATCAAAAGAGAAACTTTTAATTACTTTTTCCCGGTCAAAAGACGTTTTCAGGGGAAGTTTGTATAATTTTATTAATGCCCGTATTTTTTCCACAATGGCTTTCGGACATAACTTTAAATATAAAGAAATCTGGCCCGCGCAAATCATCCCCAAAGCTACACTTTCTCCGTGATTCAAAGACTTCTTGTATCCTGATGAGGCTTCTAAAGCGTGTCCTATCGTATGTCCAAAATTTAGAATTGTTCTTATCCCCTTCTTTTCTCTTTCATCTTTCTCCACTATTCCGGCTTTTATTTTTACACAACTTTCGATGATTTCTTCAGTAAACCCAGGTTCAAATTCTTTTATTTTTTTATAGTTATTTTTAAGCTTTTCAAACAGCCCTTTATCTTTTATTAAGGAATATTTGATTATTTCCGCGAAACCCTGTTTTATCTCTTTGGCGGCCAGAGTATTTAAAAATTGAGGGTCGATAAAGACCGCTTTAGGCTGGTAAAACGAACCGACAATATTTTTGGCCTCTTTTAGATCTATCGCGGTTTTACCTCCGATAGCGGCGTCTACACAGGCCAAAAGTGTGGTGGGGATCTGGATACAGGGAATACCCCGTTTATAAATCGATGCCGCAAAGCCTCCCAAGTCTCCTATCGTGCCTCCGCCCAGGCAAACCACAAACGGCCTGCGGCTGATTACCTTGTCTAGGTTTAAAAGCTCTTCAAGCAGCTTAAAAAGCCATTTTTTTGATTTTGCCTTTTCCCCTTCCGCGACCTTTATAATTTTATAAGGGGTATCTTTCACAATCTTTTTTATTCTCGCTTTGTGAAGAGAGAAAATTCTTTCATTAGTTATAATAAAACAAAAATTTCCCACATTCAATCGGTTAAAATATAAAGGCAGTTCTTTCGCGAGGTTATCCTTGATGTAAATTTTATAAGGATTTTCTTGAAGGTTTACGTTAATTATTTTCATTATGATAGGAGGAAAGCAGGAAATTCTATTTTTAGTAATGAAAAGATAAGTTCAATTAAAGGAAAAATGAACCAGCGTAAGAATCCCGAAGCGACAAGGATTACTATTAAAACAAAACCAATCATTTCCAGCTTAAGATATTGATAAGCGTATTTGTGCGGAAGGAAAGAAGTTACAATCCTTGAACCGTCTAAAGGCGGAATAGGCAGAATATTGAAAATCATGAGAATTAGATTTATAAGAAGCCCCCAGATAAAAATATCATAGGGAAAAGGCCTCGGGAAGTTTAATTTAATAAGAATCGCGAAAATAGCCGCCAGGATAAGATTACTTAAGGGGCCGGCAAGTCCAACCCACATTATTTCTTTTTTTGGATTCTTAAAATTGTAAGGATTTATGGGGACAGGTTTAGCATACCCGAAAGCGAAACTGCCTCTGCTGATAAGCAATAAAAGTATGGGAAGCATAATTGTGCCAAAAACATCGATGTGTGCTAAGGGATTTAAAGTAAGACGCCCGGAAAGTTTAGGCGTGGGATCCCCCAGTTTATAGGCTACCCATCCATGCGCGTATTCGTGGATAATTATGGAAAACAGAAGGACAACAATTAGAAAGATTTCCATCATTGTTCAGCAATGGTTTCTGCATCAATATATACGCATTGTTCCCGTTTTATCTTACCCCAAATACGTACATTTTTATTTATTAATCCCCCGGCCTCTATCTTTTTGCCTATTCGGACTAAAACAAACCCTCCTTCATTTTCTAAAAAATAATTCGCTTGACATTCGCTCCATTTGCCTTTAAGTTTCTTCAATTTGCCTTCGACTAAGGGAGCAGATAGCGGCGGTTTCTTCGTTTTTCCTTTTTTTTTCTTAACGGCTTCAGAGGATTTTTCGTTGGTGTCATCCTCTTTTTTATTATTTACCCCGTTAGAGAAAACCGTGGATTGTAATCGGCGGCTTTCTCTAACGGGGTTTACTGTCTTCGCTTTTACTATTTTTAGCGGCGCAACTTCCAGAAGCCCTTTATAAACCCACCCCCACGCGTAGGGATAACAGGAAACTTGTGTCCAATTATCTTTTTCACCGAGAACAGTTAGTACCATGCCCTTTTTTAGTCTTCCTACTACCGGAGATTTCAAAGAAGGCCCGGTCCGCATATTTAATGAAAGTGTGTTGATTTGAACCTTTCTTTTACCGGTTTTGTTCAAGTATTGAGAAGCAACATAACACCCGGCTTGCTTTGGCAATTTAATTTTATACCACTCGTATTTTTCTCCGATGATCTCTACATATTCATCGGTATTTAATTTGAAGAGAGAGAAAGAATTAACTGTGCAATCCGATCTGACGTTTACTCTGTCATTTTTTACTCTGCCCCCAAGAGGAAAAGTCAAAGCGTAAGAAAGCATATGTGTAAAAAACATAAACGTGAATGTTAAGGCCCAAAAAGAAATTCTTAATTTCTCTTTCATTTAGCGGTTTTAGCTTCGCCTTCTTTCTTTTCTTCTTTCGGTTTTTCTTTCTTGGCGGTTTTTATTTTTGTTATTTTAATTTTCGGAAGGCCGAACACCTTGGAATCATCGTTCCATTTGTTTTTATCTATTAACCATTTTATTTTTTCCGTTCTTTTCAGGACACAACGGAATTTGCCCGACATTCCCGCTCTTTTTAATGATGGATGCATGCTCATATTATAACCTCCTTATGAAACAGTCATTATATTTTTTTCTTAAATCCTTCAGGTGGCTTTCAGCTTCTTTCCTGCTGGAATATTCACCGACAAAAATTACTAAATACTTTCCTTTTTTGGAAATAATCGTTGGATATCCTTCTTTCTCCAGTATTTTCCTGGCGCGTTCAGAGGCACTTCTGGTTTTGTAAGTAGCAACCTGGATGACATATTTTTTTAAACTCGAGACCGGAGCTTTATCACGCGTTTCGACAGAAGCTTTTTCGGGCGATGCATCTTTTAACAAAGATTTTTTCGCTTTTTCCTCTGTTATAACCTCATCTCTGGCTTTATTTACAATCAGACTTTGGGCGAATTCTCCCGTTAACCTGTCCGAATCCTGGCCAATCTTTTCCCCCTTTTTCACCCCTAAAACGTAAGAGAAAATACAGATAAAAATTATAATAATAACGAAAATAGCTGCTGTATCTAAAGAAAGATTTAGGTGAAATTTATTTTTTTTGCTTTCGTGCACATTAAAAAATCTTAGCTGTTCTCCTCTCATTGACTTCTATTATAAAATTTACTGTAACGAATTCAAGTGTTTTCTAATGCTTTTCTTCTTTAAAAGCTTTAAAAAATTTTCAACTACTTTGGGATCAAATTGTAGGTACATCTGTTTCTTTAATTCTCGTTCAACTTCTTCTAAAGTCATTTTCTTTTTGTAAGGACGGCCGAAAAACATGGCATCAAACGCGTCCAGGACCGCGAGTATCCGCGAAGCCAGGGGTATTTCTTCTTTTTTTAGCCGGGAAGGATACCCTTTCCCGTCATATCTTTCATGATGATGAAGAATTATCGGGATAACCGGACTTAAAATTTTTAAATCCTTTATAAGTGCTACGCCTTTTTTAGGATGTTTCATGATAATCCGAAATTCATCCTCAGTAAGAGGTTCTTCCTTTTTTAATATTTTTTGAGGTAGATTAAGCTTCCCGGCATCGTGAAGGATGGAAGCAAATTCCAGTGATTTAATTTCCATTTCACTTAAACGCATGCTCTTTCCTAAAGCTTTTATAAGTTTAGACAAATTTTTATAGTGGATATAGGAGGTGGGTACATGTTCATTCAATAATTCCGAAAGCGTTTTGATGTAACCGATCATTGTCCTTTTCTGTTCGATGTATAAACTGACAATTCGCAAAGAAACACTTATTTGTTCGGAGAGAGCGGCAAACCAACTTTTTTCCATGTCGGAAAAAACTATTTTTTTTCGTTTTATGTAAACAGCGCCTAAACTCTCTGTGAATATAAAATGGGAGATTAATCTATGTTCTGATTTTATTTCTCTATCTTCGTTGAGGATTTCTTTTTCACGGGCAGTCAGGATTGATACTCCTCCCTTTCTTATGAAACGTTTTTTATCTTCAATTTTTACTTTTAGAAGCTTTGTTGAATTAAAATGCTTGCATACCAGAACTACCGTATCAGATTTAAAATAATTACTGTAGAGTTTGCTTATTCCCACCACGAAGTCCTCTATTTTATTGAAGGAGCTAATCAAACGATATATCGCGTGAAATGAAGAAAATACTTTTTTATATTTTTTCATAGGACTCAAATATTTTTTATGATTTTAGAATATAAGTCGTTTAAACTTTGCGAGACAATCTTAGTTTTACTGCATACCGGCATAAAATTGGTATCTCCTTTCCAGCGGGGGACTATATGAATATGTAAATGTTTATCTATACCTGCCCCTGCGTCTTTGCCGATATTCATGCCGATATTAAACCCATCGGGCTTTAAAACCTTTTTTAACACGCTATTCATTTTTTTTACTACACTAATTAAATCAAACAATTCTTTTTGATTCAGTTTGTCTAAATCGGATACATGACGTCTGCATGCTACCATAAGATGCCCATTGTTATAAGGAAATATATTTAAAATCGCCAGGGAATCGGCTGTTCGTAATATAAGGTAATTTTTCCTGTCTTCTTTACTTTTGAAGGCTTTACAAAAGACGCACCCTTTTTCTTTTCCGATCACCTCAATATATTTGATTCGCCAGGGAGCCCAGAGCCGCTGCATATTAGGTTTCCTCCAAATGATCCCATTTTACAATTACCGGTTTAATATCATTTCCGGTAATTTCCAGAATCCCGTAAGAATTGTAAGCCGCGAATATTTTGTCCATCGCTGAGCCGGGATTAAAATAAAGTTTGTTCTTTATCGTTTTAATCAACGGATTATGCGAATGGCCAAAAATAAAGACATCTATGTTATCTTTATCTTTCTCGAATTCTTTGTCAACAAAAGAAATTAGTTTATCGGAAACTCCTTTTCCGTGAATAATCCCGATAGAGACGTTCTCTACTTTTAAGATCGTTTTTAAAGGTAGTTTTTGCCGGATTTCCTGGCTATCCATGTTCCCGCAAACCCCTACTGTTTTAACACAAGAAGAAATCTTTTCAAATACCGGATATTCTATAAAATCACCGGCATGGATGCAAAGGTCACAATTTTTAATTTCTTTCAGTATTCTATGCGGAATTTTTTTGCCCGTTATCGGGATATGCGTATCCGACAATACTAAAATTTTCATAACATAATCGGCTTGTTATATATTTTTAAAATCCGGTTTATCTCATTGGAATCCCATAAAGAAACCTTATTCTCTTTCGCGACTAACTCAGCTTGGGTTTCTAACTTACCCAGAGATATGAATATTTTTCTTAAGTTCTTGGTTTTGATAGATTTAGTGATGTTGTCAAAATTTGAAATATCAGTTTCATCCGTGTCATTTTCTTTCACTGCCGCGAATAGCATTTCATCACCTTCGCCTACAATAATATTTAATTTCTTTTCGGAATAAGAAACCATCTTTATTCTAGTTAAAGAGGGAAGCTTAATCCGGTTTTTCTTTATAACTATAGTATCTCCTTTAAAAGCAGAGAACAACTCAAGTATCCTCTGCATTTTCTCTTTATAAAAGTCTTCTTTAAAGAGGGAAATCTGTTCTTCCATGTTTTTCCGGAAAAGATTATCTCTTTTCTTCTTATCTAAAGGGCAGGATAAATAAAATTTAAAAACATGGGATAGCCAAAAAGAGAATAAGGAATCTGTTATCCGGTATAAATTGCCTGAATTTTCAACGTATTCCGTATCTAAAAGGCGTTGTAATTTTGAATTTATTCTCTTTTTTTCTAAACCGGAAAAAGATACTATATCCCCTTTACGGATATACCCCTCACTTATAAAAAGAAGAAGTTTTATGAGGCCGCGGGAATCCCTGGGATATTTGCCTTTTATAAGTTCAATCCTGTTGATGAATTTCTGGAAGATAACCGAAGATTTTTCGTACAGGAGACTCTCGATACTTTTAACTAAGATTTGCTTGTCACTGTCTGAGTGAAGTTCTTTGATCTTTTTAGTAATAACTTCATAATATTCTATGTTTGAGGAGAGAATATTGATGAAAAAAGCTATAAAACAGGGATCATGCCGTAAAGGTTTAAGTAAACTAGAGAAAAAGAGATAATTATCTATCGTTGATGATTCTCCCAACAAAACAGTTTCAAAATTGCCGAAAAGCAGATTTAAGCCTGAATCCAGGGCTTTCTTAGCTTCTCTGATGCTTGAGCTTTTTAAAATAATCATGCATTTCTTTTGGAGCATTATAAATTTAGAAAAGTCCTGATGGTACTTATCAAATATGTCCTGGAGCTCCGGGAACTCTTCTATCGCGAAAATACATTTTTTGTTAGTTTCAGTTATGAATTTATTGATTAATTCCAGAATATCCATAAACGATAAACGTTTTCTTTTTAGGATAATCTTAATGTAATCTGTGGTCGTGGGAAGAACCCCAGCGGCAGTATTAATTAATCCGTCGAGAGAATCCTGGGTGTTAAGATATTGATTTAAAATGGAGCGCGAAACATTTTTAAAAATATCTTTAGCGTCGATATAAGAAATATCCACATTTATGTATATCAGGCTCCGATTCTTTTCTTCGTAAATGAAGTTCTCGAATATATACTTAATTTGTTCTTTGCTTTTTCCTAAAATCGCGATATTTTGCCGGTATCCGTCTAAGAAACCTTTTATTCTTTTTTCCACGGTAGTTATAGCCTTTGATTTCAAAAGAGTCATATTATTCACCGTACAGAATCCCCTTCGTTTTACAAGAGAACCATTTTCTTTTTTTAAAAATATTTGTGTTTAAGGAAAGTTGTTTGTTTAGAAGAAAATAATTGTTTTGGAAAAAAAGACGATATCTTATAAAAATTAACTTCTTGAGAAAAACATTCCCTAAACAACTAATTATAAAGGTAATCAAGAATAATTTCAATGATTTTATAAGTTAAAGTTTTTCATTTTTTAGCAAACATCTGCTGATCCATCTGCGACCATCTGCGTTGCATCTGCGACTATCCGCGTTTTCTCTATCTGCGACCATTTGCGTGTAATTTGCGATTATTTGCGTCCCGCAATTGCCGTGCGAAACCAGCTATCTAGCCATTGCTTTTATCAAAGAGGCAATATCTTTATTGCAAAGGTACCGAGCGGGCGAGCGGTAAGGACACTATCCCGAAGGGATAGACTCTTAAATTGTCCTTCCCGCAATTGCCGTACGAAACCAGCTATCTAGCCATTGCTTTTATCAAAGAGGCAGTATCTTTATTGCAAAGGTACCGAGCGGGCGAGCGGAATCGAACCGCCATAACAAGCTTGGGAAGCTTGCATTCTACCACTGAACTACACCCGCAAGTTTTCAAAATAACGCATAGCAAAGATTAAATGAGAACAACCACTGTCCGCCACAATATATAAAATATATAGGCGGATCCGCCGCAGGCGGAAACTACACCCGCAAGTTTTCAAAATAACGCATAGCAAAGATTAAATGAGAACAACCACTGTCCGCCACAATTGAGAATCGAAAATAGAAAATAGAATTACAAACTCCGCAAGTAGTTTGTTGTTAGTAGTTTGTAGTTTGTTTAAAAAAATATGTTATCCGACCACTGAATCGTCACGAATCTTTGTATACACGAATAAGGATAAAGGAAAAAGTGTATTCATACTCCCACTTTAAAATGCTAATTTAACATTTATAATTTTGCATTTAAACTCTCTCTGCACTCTGCCTATTCAGCCCATAGCCCAACAAATACAATCTCTTCCCCAAACAAACCACTAATTTCTCCCTTTTACCTAATACGAGTATCTAGGATCGAGCATCTAGCATCTATTTCTTTTTCTATCTTCTATCCTCTATTTTCGATTTTCTATTTTCACTTAAGCAAATCACAACTATCTATCAATTTCAAAGAGCAGAATTTTCCGCACATTGAACAAATATCATCGGAGCTGACATGTTCCGCGTTTCTGTATTTTTCTGCCTTATTTTTGTCCAGAGAGTAGTTAAAAACTTCTTTCCAATTACGTTTTGCCCTTGATAAAGACAGAGTTCTATCTTTTTCCCATTCATCTTTAAAATTTACAATATCCACAGAGTGAGCGGCAATTTTAGAAGCAATTACACCTAATTTTATATCTTCTACCGAAGGATGCCGTAAATGTTCCGCGGGAGTTACTACACACAAAAAATTTGCCCCCCAAAGAGCGGCTAATGCTCCTCCAATAGAAGAAACGATATGGTCATATCCACAGGCAATATCGGTAGTAAGAGGGCCCAGGATATAAAAAGGCGCGTCAGCACACACTTTTTTCTGGGCGAACATGTTGAATTCTATCTGGTCTATGCGGATATGCCCGGGTCCTTCAACCATTACCTGGAGGCCTTTTTTTCTGCATTTTTTTACCAGATTCGAAAGGACAAAAAGCTCATACATCTGTAATTCATCGGTAGAATCAGCTATGGCACCGGGCCTTAAAGCGTCGCCTAAGCTTATAGTTATATTATATTTTTTGGCAATATCTAAGACTGTATCAAAATTTTCAAAAAGAGGGTTCTCTTTATTATTTACATACATCCATCTTGCCAGGATCGCTCCTCCTCTACTGACAATTCCCGCGGTTCTTTTCTTTTTTTTAAGAATATTTAAAAAATCTTTTTTTATGCCCGCGTGAATGGTAAAGAAATCTACTCCATCCTGAGCTTGTTCTTCTAAAACATCAAAAATGTCTTCTTTTTTCATTTTCTCAAAACTGCCTTTTTTCTTTTCTACTTCTAAGGCTGCCTGGTAGATAGGAACAGTGCCTACGGCAACCGGGGATTTCTTAATAATTTCTCTTCGGATTTTATTTAAATTACCTCCGACACTTAAATCCATGACAGTATCCGTTCCGTATTTAACCGCTTCAGCTAATTTTTGCAGTTCATCCTTAATTTCTTTTCGCTCTGTAGAGGTTCCGATGTTAGTATTTATTTTTACTTTCATCCCTTTGCCGATAGCGACAGGATTTTCGAGATTTTTTTTCTTATTAACAGGAATAACTACTTTTCCCGCCCGGAAATTTTTTTCCAGAAATGAAAAATCGACTTTTTCTTTTTTAGCGATATCTTTTAAGAATTTTTTGCTAAACATTGTTTAAAGCCCTCTGTGGTCTTTTTTAAATTACCGCTCAAAATTAATTCTCTGCAGACAACAACATTTCTTATATTTTCTTTTAATAATAAACCGATATTATCCAGCTTTATCCCTCCGATGGCAAACAAAAAATTTCTTTTTGAAAAAAAATTTTTCAATTCCGTCAATTCCCAGCAAGGCAGTTCCGGCTTTAGTTTTGTTTTAAATACCGGGCCTAAACTTAAGTAATTTACCGGTTCTCCTTTAAATTTTTGAAATTCTTCCAGAGAATGTACGGTTTTACCTACTATCTTGTCCCGGCCGAGTATCTTTCTGGCCTGCTTGGGAGAAATATCGTCTTTTCCTAAATGTACCCCGTCTGCTTTTGTCAAATAAGCGATGTCAGCACGGTCATTAACGATGAATCTCTTTTTTGCTTTCCGGATCATTTTCGAAAGTTTTCCGGCGGTCGTTAAAGCTTTTTTGTCGGTTATTTTCTTGAAACGGAATTGAAAAATATCTGTTCCATAACGGGAAAGCTTCTCCGCTAAATCAAAAATATCCAGATTGTTTTCTTCTATAATTTGGTTATCCAAAATTACGTAAAGAAGACCATTTTTTAAAAGCGTTTTTTTCAATCTCATAAATTTTATAACGCGTTTTTTTAATAGTTTTAACCTCGGTTTTATCTATAATTTTGAAAAACTCTTCCAGAACCCTTAAAGATTCTTTTACTCTTTGTAAATTGCTGTAGAAAAGTTCAGAACTATTCATTCGCTTCATTTCCAATGAATCTATCTCTTTGCCGATGTCTTTCGCGGCATTACGGGAAAGAAGCAATTTATCCCGAAAATCGCTTTTTTTTATGATCGCGTCCAAAGAATGCCTGATTTTACGAATTTTCCTTCTTGAATGATCGTCTTCTAAGATAAATCGAAAAATATCTTCGATGACTCTTAATCCTTCTTTGCAGCGGTTAAGATTAACGTCTATAATTCTAAGAACTTTTTTGGAATTCACCTTTGGTTTTCTTAAGTATCGTTTTGATAATTGCCGTGGTAGAATGATTTTTTAGAAGTTTCACCCTAAAAACTTTATCTACCAGGTTTTTGCCAACAATATCTTCTTTTCCCCAATCCGCTCCTTTTACTAAATAATCCGGCTTTAGTGATTTTATCAGTTTATAAGGTGTCGGTTCGTTAAAAATTGTGATATAATCCACGTCTTCCAATGCGTTTAAAACAGTAAGCCTCATCTTTTCCGTGAGAATAGGTCTGGTTTTTCCTTTTATCGTTTTTACAGAATAGTCAGAGTTTACGCCGACAATCAGGATGTCTCCTCTCTTCTTAGCTTCTTTTAATATTTTTATATGACCGGGATGAATTAAATCAAAACATCCGTTGGTAAAAACAACCTTTTTACCTTGTTTTTTTAATTTATTGATGATCTTTTTTAAACTGGCTATTGTTTTTATTTTATCCATTTATATGGTAAAGGCTTCTTCGACAATTTCACAAATTATATGTCCGGCTAAAATATGTATTTCCTGAATTCTGGGAGTATCATCTATTTCTACGCATAAAGCAATATCTACCAGATTCTTTAACTTTCCTATTTCTCTTCCTAAAAATCCTATAGTTTTAATCTTTTTCCTTTTCGCTTCTATAACTGCCTTTAGAATATTTTCTGAATTACCGGAAGTAGAAATCCCCACAAGTACATCTTCGGAATTTGCTAAGGCTTCTATTTGCCTGGAAAATACATTTTTAAAATCATAGTCATTAGCCACAGCAGTTAAAATCGAAGTGTTGGTCGATAAAGCTAAAGCGGCAAAAGCGGATCTGTCTTTTTTGAACCTGCCTACTAATTCAGCGGTTAAATGCTGAGCGTCCGCGCAACTGCCTCCGTTACCGCAGAATATAATTTTCCCTTTGTTTTTTAAGGAAGAAATAAAGATAGAGGCGATATTCTTTATCACATCCGCCTGATTTTCCAAAACGCGTAAGGCTTCTTTATGCCTGCCTATAGAATTTTTAATTATTTCTTCCATAGTCTCTACCCGAAGAATATTTTCGCTATATCATACAATTCCATATCCATTGTTTTCAATTTAGCCGTTGCTTCGTTTAACGAAACCGCGGTGATTTTAGTACCTCTCAAGGCAGTCATTGTTCCAAATTTTTCTTGTTTTACCAGATCGTAAGCCTTAACTCCGTACCTTGTCCCCAAAATTCGATCAAAAGCAGTAGGGCTTCCTCCCCGTTGAATATGGCCTAGAACAGTGACTCTTGTTTCAAAGCCTGTTTTTTCCTCGATTAAGCCCCCTAAAGCCTGTCCTATCCCGCCTAATCTTACGTGGCCAAAGGAGTCCAGTTTTTTTTCTTGAGTGAAAAGGGCATTATTAGTAAGAGTCGCTCCTTCGGATACTACCACAATACTGAATTTTTTGCCTTTTCGATGACGTTCTTTTAAAGAATTACATACGTCATCTATATCGGTAGGTATTTCAGGAATTAAGATATAATCCGCGCCTCCGGCTATGCCCGAGTAGCCGGCAATCCATCCCGCGTGTCTGCCCATTACCTCCACTACCATAACCCGGTTATGGGACTCAGCAGTTGTGTGTAAACGGTCAATGCAGTCCATCACGGTGTTTACTGCTGTATCAAAACCAAAAGTAAAATCTGTCGCTGAAAGATCATTGTCTATGGTTTTAGGAACACCAACGATATTAAGGCCTTCTTCATATAATTTATTTGCTACGCCTAAAGTATCTTCCCCGCCTACGGCAATAAGAGCATCCAGTCCTAATTCTTTAAAATTTTCATGGAGGATTTTAGAGCCGTTGTCCTGTTTATAAGGGTTAGTACGGGAAGTACCCAGCATCGTTCCCCCTTTATGAAGTATCCCTGATACGGAAAATTGGTCGAGAGGCATAACATCTTTTTCTAATAGCCCTTTCCAGCCATACTTTATTCCAAGGACTTCATCTCCGGAATTATCTGCTTTTCTTACTACTGCTCTTATAACCGGATTTAACCCCGGGCAGTCACCACCCCCTGTAAGAATCCCTATTTTCATCGGTTTACCTCCTTCACTCTTTTCTCTAAACTCCTCCGCCTACGTAATAAATTTTATTTAGGCGGAAATCACTCTTTATTTTTGACAGGATTAACTGGATAAAATTTTATATTTAACCACAGAGAAAACAAATTGTCTACCATAGGCTTCTCCAAAGCGGATCCGCCTGTAGGCGGAAGATCCGCCGGAGGCGAATCAGCTTGCCCGCCTCTGGAGGGCCTTTGTTCTGCGTACAACTATCCCCTAATAATTCCTATAAGGCACTTCCGGCTCTACGTCGATTAAATTTTTTTTAGCCGCGAAAGCGAACTTTTTTATCTCCAGACTAACCTTAACCTCTCCTTGTTCGTTTAACATCGCTTCAATCTTCTTTTTTACTTTTGCTTGAATTGCCGTGCTAAACTCCGCCAGATTAACTTCGCAATTTAAAGCTCCTTTTATTAAGACCTCTATGCCTTTGCGGTTGACTTTTACTCGAGGCTTAATATGGACAAATTCTTTTTTCCCCTGAAGCATTTTCTTTACCATATCCTCTATAGCCGATAAACTAATTCTTACCATTCCTTCGGGAGTCTGGAAATTTATTGATTTTTCCCGGCGTACACCTTTGAATAATCTTTTTACAAATACCAGACAGGATAAAATTATTAAAAGTCCTGTCCAAGCAAAGGCGATACCCGAGTAAAGGTCTGTTAAGACATAGTTTTCCATAAATGAGGAAATGATTTGTATTGCTCTGAAGTAATCAGAATACAGCCAGATTATGAGAGCGCCCAGGGAAAACGAAACCAAGACATAAATACAAACGGCAACTAAAAACATATTTACCTCCCCTCTATTTCTTTTATCTTGACGTCCACGCTAAGAGCATCTATATTTAACGTTTCAAGTAACCGGGCAGTTACCTTTTTTTGGATTTCGTAAGCTACCTCTACGGCATTAGTATTATAATCCACTACAACCGGTAAAGATAATTTCATCTCTTTGCCTTCATTCAGGAGAATTTTTGTTCCTGCCTCCCTGAACAGGCTTGACATTTTCCCGAATAATCCGCAACACTCAGCACCGACCTTTTTCACTCCTTTCACTTCTTTTGCTGCCAGCTCCGCGGCTTGGAAAATGACCTTGCGATGGATTTGTATCTGCCCGTATTCTGAACTTAAATTTTTATTCATTCTTCCTCCCGGCTTATGAATTTCTTAAGAAAATCCGTATTGTAAATGCCTCGTCTGAAATCGGAATCATTTATAATCTTCCGGCAAAAAGACACCGTGGTTTTATTGGGTTCAATAAGTAATTCACCCAAAGCCCTGTCCATCTTTTGCAAGGTTTCTTTTCTTGTTTTACCTTTGGTTATAATTTTCGCGATTAAAGAATCATAGTTAGGCGGTACAGTGTATCCCGCGTAAACGTGTGTATCTACCCTTACGTCTTTACCCCCGGGGAAATAGCAAAACTCAATCCTGCCGGCAGAGGGGATAAAGTTGTTCTCGGAATCCTCAGCATTTATCCGGCATTCTATCGCGGTGCCTTCAAACGAAATTTCATTCTGTTTTATTTTTAATTTCTCTCCCGCGGCCATACTGATTTGAAGCTTCACCAGATCCACTCCGGTTATCTCCTCGGTCACGGGATGTTCAACCTGAATCCTTGTATTCATCTCTATAAAATAAAAATGTTCATTATCAAGGAGGAATTCTACTGTCCCTACACTGGTATAGTGAATGTCTTTGATAACTTTACTCACCATTTCTCCTAAATTTGCCCTCAACTTATTGTTAAGGGCAGGAGAAGGAGCCTCTTCTATTAATTTCTGGTGTCTTCTCTGGATACTGCAGTCTCTTTCGCCCAGATGAATGACATTCCCGTAATTATCAGCGGCAATTTGGACTTCTATGTGCCTCGGACGTTCTAAAAATTTTTCCATGTAAATCTGAGAATCACCAAAAGCTAATTCTGCTTCGGCCTGGGCGTTCATAAAAGCACTTACTAATCTTACGTCACTATGACATATTCTCATCCCTCTACCCCCGCCTCCTGCTTTTGCTTTAAGTATAACCGGATAACTTAACTTCTTAGCTAAGGAAACAGCTTCTTCTTTAGATGCCAGTACCTTTTTGCTGCCGGGAATCAAAGAAAGCCCGGCTTTGCTCACAGTTTCCCTGGCTTTTACTTTATCTCCCATAAGGCGCATATTTTCCGCGGAGGGGCCGATAAATTTAATCCCGCAAGATTCGCAAACTTCGGCAAAATAAGGATTTTCCGCTAAAAATCCATATCCGGGATGAATAGCCTCACTGTCAGTAATTTCAGCAGCGCTTATTATACTGGAAATATTCAAATAACTTTCATGGGGAGGGGCTTTTCCAATACAAACAGTTTCATCGGCTAACTCCAGATGAAAAGAATTCTTATCCGCCTCAGAATATACGGCTACCGTATTTATGCCTAACTCTTTGCAGGCTCTAATAATCCGTACAGCAATTTCTCCCCGGTTAGCAATAAGAATTTTTGAAAACATTTTTAATTTTTAATTCGGTTTAATCAAGAACAGAGGCTCACCAAATTCTACCGGAGCCCCGTTTTCCACAAAAATTTTTACGATTTTACCGCTTATTTCAGCTTTAATTTCATTCATGAGTTTCATTGCTTCAAGAATGCACATTATGTCGCCGGAATTTATATTATCGCCGATATTCACAAAGGGTTTTACTCCGGGTGATGGTGAGCGATAGAATATTCCAACCATGGGAGATTTCATCTCAATCCCCTCTTCGTCTTTTGATTTTTCTTCTTTTTCTGAAATTCGCGGAGCAGCGGCATCTTTAGAAGAGATTATCACCGGCTGTTCAGGCGAAAATTTCTTTAGTTTTACTCTTTTTCCTTTCTCTTCTATTTCTAATTCACAAAGCTCATTATCATCCATAAATTTAATGAATTGCTTTAATTTCTTTAGGTCCATTTCATACCCCCTTCAGGTTCTTATTTAATCTATCAGGCTCTTCCTAAATATTCTTTCGTTCGTGTATCGATTTTGATAATTTCCCCGGTATTTATAAAAAGCGGGACATTAACAATTAATCCTGTTTCCAGCGTCGCTGACTTTGTTCCCATTTTTACCGTATTTCCCCTGAATCCCGGTTGGGTTTCGGTTACTTTTAGGTTTAAAGATAAAGGTAGTTCTAAATTGATCAGTTTATTATCATAAAAAAGGCCGGTGAGTTCTAAATTATCTTTTAACCAGATAATTCTGTCTTCGATTTTCGATTCATCGATTATCAGGTCATCATAGGTTTCCAAATCAAGAAAGTGATAAATCTGCTCTTGAGTATAACTGTATTGAAGTTTTCGCTTTTCAATGAAAGCTTCTTCTATTTTGTCAGAATCTCTTAGGGTATATTCTATAATTTGAGAAGTTTTTACGTTTTTCAATTTTGCCCGGCAGAAAGCGGAACCCCTGCCTAATTTGGCGTGCTCGCATCCTACAATCGTAAAAAGCGTCTCATTGTAAATTATGTTCATTCCCGGTTTTAAGCTACCGATAGGAATCCCCATCTATCACCTCTGCTCCGTTCTTACGTATAATAACTATGCTTTCTAATCTTATTCCGAATTTGCCGGGAAGATAAACAGCCGGTTCGATAGTTAATACCATATTCTCTTTTAATACTTCCCGGTTATAAGGATTCAGAAACGGTTTCTCATGTACAGATATGCCTATTCCATGTCCCAGGCCATGGCCAAAATATCTGCCCATTTTATTTTTTTCAATAAGATCCCGCGCGGCCCGGTCTAATTCTTTTGCCTCTAAGCCCGGTTTAATTTTTTTAATCGCCAGGGATTGCGCTTTTTTTATAAGGTCGTAAATTTTTTTCATGTGAATAGGAATTTTACCCGAAAAAAATATTCTTGTCAAGTCCGAGCAGTATCCAGAACTCATTGCCCCAGAGTCAATTAGGGACATCTTGTCCCGGCCTAATCTTTGACCGCAGGGAAGATGATGAGGAACTGAAGAATTCCGGCCAAAAGCCACAATCGGTGGAAAAGCGACTTTATTATCCCCTTTCAACTTCAAAAATTTTTCTAATTCCAGCGAGATCTGTTTTTCGGAAAGCCCGCTATCAATCAATTCTTCCACGAATTCAAATCCTTGTAAAGTAATTTTTGTCGCTTCTTTTATGAATTTAATTTCTTTTTCATCCTTAATAGATCTCAAATCCGCTACCAAATCGGTTGTTTTTACAAAGTTAATATTCCTGTTGGTCACACATTTTTTAAGCAACTTATATTCTAAGAAAGTCAAATGCTTTGCTTCGAACCCCAGTTTCTTAATGCCCAGATTTTTTGCCCCTTTCGCTACGGCTTCGAAAAGATTTTCCTTAACAAGTTTTGTCTTCCATAAACTAATTTCTTCGGCTTCTTCAGCATAAATAAAATTGGTGAAATAAATGTTTTCATAAGGATTTAAAAGCAAATATCCTTCCGCTTGCCGGAAACCGGATAAATAGCGAATATTAGAAGGAGATGATAAAAGCAGAGCGTCCAGCCCTGTTTTCTCTATTAACTTTAAACATTTCTTAATTCTGTTTTTTTTCACTTAGAAAAGCTTTTGCCGCTCTTAAAGCAAGATAATAGCTATATTTTCCCAGCCCGTTTATTGTGCCTAAAACTACATCAGAAATTAACGATTTCTTCCGGAAATCTTCTCGTTTATAGATATTGGAGATATGGACTTCGATTGTTGCAACTTCCGCGGCTAAAATAGCGTCTCTTATCGCTACAGATGTATGAGTATAACCCGCGGGATTAATTATTAAAAAATTATAATCAGCTTTGGTAATTCTATCTACTATATCGCCTTCGGAATTTGATTGAAAGTTTTCCAGGGTTAAACCTGAACTTTTTGCCTGTTTTTTAAGAGCGCTATTTAAATCGTTCAAAGTAATCTTCCCGTATATTTTTGTTTCCCTTTTCCCCAAAAGATGTAAGTTAGGGCCGTTAATCACTAAGACTTTATTCTTTTTCTTCATCAATTTCCGCCTCCTCAATCAACATTACCGGTATGTCGTCTTTTATAGGATACGATTTTTTGCATTTTACGCAAACCAAACGGTTATTTTTTAAAACCAGATCACCTTTGCATGCCGGGCAAGCTAAGATTTTTAATAATTCCTCATCAATCATTTCTCTTTCTCCTTTGCCTTTACGTACATCAGACGCAGATTAAATAACGATTCTTCCAGCAGTTTTTCTTCATCGTCAACCAGATTCCCTTTTGTTTTTTCTTTGATTATTTCCAGAGTATCGATTAAAAACCGTGCCTGCGCCGTGTTAGATTCGGTTTTTTTTGTGACTGGATTCTCTAAACTCCCTAACGCAATCATTGCCTGCATGCTTAGTGAAGAAATAAAAATACTAAACGTAGGTTTGTGATAAGGTTCATTCGAATCCTGCGCTGTTTTTTTCTCAGTTTCCATCTGCGTTTTCCAATCTTCATCTACTTTTTTTTTAATTCCGTCATTCATATTTTTCCTCCTTTTATGCGCGTTGGTATTGTCAAACTCCAAAAAACAAATCCCTCCGCCACCGTTTATTTTCGACAGGATGAACAGGATTTACAAGATTATTGTAGTTATTTAATTTAATCCGGTTAATTAAGCTTGTTTTTTCTAAATCAGCCTGCTGGTTTTTTTACCACGAAGTTCACGAAGGCTGTTTACTATAGCCAACCACACGAAGATTTTAATAAAATAAATATTTTTATATCCTTCTTTTCTTCTTCGTGCCCTTCGTGGTAAAAGATTCTCTTTATTTTCTAAATATCTTTTTTATTATTTTTATCCCATATCTCCCTTTTTTACACTATCTATCTTTTCCATTCTCTATTTTCTATCTTCGATTTTCCAGAATCTGAAGCTTGATATCTGTCTCACTCACGAAATGACCGCGCCTAAATATCCTACTACCGAGCTGTAATCACCGCTGGCATCTCCGCTTGTCTGATAAAGAACAACTTCCCCTTTTTTCGCGCCCAAAAGCTTTGTAAGAATAAGCATAATCGAAACTGTGGCTGTGCCGCACATGGAAATCTTTTCTTTCTCCACTCTTCGTAAAAGGTTTTCCTCGTCCAGATTGAGAATAGTTTCAATTGCTAAGCTGTCTTTCTTTCGGGCTTGCGGCTCAGGTTCATAATGAGTCATATCTCCACTGGCTATAATTAAAATTTCTTTCTTTTTATCTTTTATCCCTTCATAAATTTGGTTTGCGGCTTCGCGGTATATTTTTAACGGCGCGGTATTACATATTATAGGGACAAATTTGAAATCGCCAAAAAAATATTTTAGAATAGGCAGTTCTACTTCTATGGAATGCTCGAATTTGTGAGCAGGGATATCTTCTTTTATCCAGCCGCCTTTATCTAAAATGTTTGAAGCGAGCTCCTCATCGACTTCTATCTGTCCAAAAGGAGTTATCCAGGAGCCCTGAGGATAGAGGCTGAAATACTCTCCAAATCCTGTATGATTTGGGCCTAATATAATTACCCGTTTTTTCGGAATGATTTTAGCGGCGGTAGAAACAGCGGCTCTACCGGAATAGATATATCCGGCATGAGGCATAATAGCTCCTAAAGCTTGTTTTTGGGCGGATTTTTCAGGAGTTAAATCTCTGATTAGCTTCTCTAACTCCTTAGAATTCTTAGGATAAAATTGTCCGCTAACTGCAGGTTCCCGTATCATTTTATCATTGAAGATCGAAAATCGAGGATTGAACTCCGAAAATTAAATATTTATTTTCCTTCTTCTATCTTCGATTTTCGGGCGGTAAGCTCTAAAATTTATTTTAACTACCGAATAAATGCCCCAAAATCATTAGGCAATTACTATATCAACGATATTAATTTGTGTCAATTGTTTTTAAAATGAATAGATACGTTAAAATGGAGTTGAGAATAATGAAGTTCTTGAGGGAAAGGCGGAAAAGGAGCTGCTTTTTTTATGCTTTGAAAAGCAATAGTGATTAAATTCTGACTGGGGGTTGAATCATCCATTAAATCCAGATTATTCAAAGAGCCGTCATTAAGGATAACGAAAGAGAGGTAGACTGTTCCTCTTTTTTTGCTAGTGTAATAGCTATAAGCGTTTTTTCGGATTTTTTCCCGTATTAATTTATAGTAATTCATATAAGAGAAATTTTTTTTAACTCCCTTATTTCTATTTATCTCATTGAGAATTATTTCTTTAGTTGGCGAATTTAACCTCGGCTTCTCCATAAAAAAATTCTTTTTCGCTTCAATAAAGCTTTTTTTCGCGATGTTTTTGATGTAAGGAGGCAGTTTATTTAAAATTGTCGTTGTCTCTTTTGGGGAACGGATTTTTTCCAAATCTTGAGGGAAAATTTTTATTTCCCGCGATTTTTGTTTTTCTATTTTGGGGCTGGAAGAATTAGGTAATCCTCCAAAAATAAAAAGATGGATAACAATAGACGCGCCTAATGATAAATTCCATACTTTATTCATATAAACTTATTATATAAGGACTACTTGAATTTGGCAAGGTTATAAAAATGCATTAAAAAGTTCGATACGCGATACTAGTAAGAAAGTCGGAAGTCAATAGTCAATGGCTAATGGCCAATATCCGATAGTCAATGGGCGATAAGTTTTAGGGTTCATAAAAAACATTAAAACCTAAATTTCGCCCCCAGATACCATGAGAATTTCGGGGTTTGATAACCGTTTACAAGCTCATAGTTTTTATCAAAAAGATTTTCCAGCCTTAAAAAAGTATCAAACTTCTCATTTACTATGTATTTGAAAGCCAGATTCGCTAAGGTGTAGGACTTCAATTTAACGCTGGATGAATCCATTCTATTGCCTACGTAAGAAATATCGGTAGATATATCTAATTTTTTAAAGGCGGTTTTCAATTTACAGGTTACTTTGTTATCCGGCCTCCGGAGAAGTCTCGTTCCATCAGCCAGTTTCTTAGTATCCAGATGCGTGTGTGAAATTGCTAAAGTTATATCATCGCTAAATGAGTATTCAGCGAAACTTTCAATCCCGTAAATTCTTGATTTCCCGGCATTTCTGTACTCTCCAACCCAAAAACCGGTTGAAACCCATTCTATGAAATTTTTGTTATGAGTATGAAAATAAGTTGAGCCAAGAACCAAAGGATTACCTATCTTTTGTTCAAACCCTACTTCATAGCTCTCTGACTCTTCGGGATTTAAATTCTTGTTCCCAGAGCTGCCATCAAAAAGTTGATAGAGTGATGGAGCTTTAAAGCCCTCTCCGAACGAACCTTTTATTTTTGTATCTGTTCGTTCCACTAAGTAGCTTCCTGAAAAACCAAGGGTGTTGTGATGTTTAAACTGAGAATGGTCCTCTAAACGTAGAGACGCAGAAAAAAACAGATTATCAATGGGTGTGAAAATATTTTCGGTATAATATCCTTTGGTATTTGCTGTTACCTTTGGGGTATAAGTAGGGGCCCAAAAACCTTCACCTCTCTCTCTTAAATAATCAAACCCAAAAATAATCTTGTCAAAATCACATACCTGATAATTCCCCTGCCATTTTGCCTGATAAGTTTTGCCATTATACCAGTTATCAGAAGATGAACTTTCCCATCCTTTACGGTGAGTACGTGTGTAGCCGAAAATCGCCTTGTAAGAAAAATAGTCTGACAATTGATGCTTTAAATTAATCCCTCCTATGCCTTGATAGAAATAGGCATAGTTGTCATCATCATCCGTAGGTAGATAAGGAGGGGTCCAGCTAGTTGCGTCGTATTCGTACTTAGCGTACGTATAATCCCCGAGTAATCCTACATCGATATTGTCTGTTAACGTATAATCAAGCCGAAGGGAAGAGCTAAAATTATGATACGGGTCTTTTTCATGATTGCCATCTTTATAATTGCCGGAATAAAAAGCGTTCACGTCGGTTCTGGATACAGACAAAGAATAATTTAGTTTATCTATCTCGCCTTGAGAAGAAAGCTTTTCGCGATAAGTTTGATAGCTTCCAAATTCTTGAGTATATGAAAGAGTCGGTTTACCTTGGCCTTTATGCGTTATAAGGCTAACGGTGCCGCCAATAGAATCAGAACCATATAATGAACTATAAGGCCCTTTTAATACCTCTACCTTTTCTAAGTTATCTAAAGACATATAGTTGTACGCGTAAAAATAACCGGAAGTTGATATAGGGTCATATAATTTTATTCCGTCAAGCAAAACTTGAGTATGTGAAGAATTCGCGCCTCTTATAAATACACTGGTATCACCCCCTAATCCCCCTGTAGTAGTATGGCTTAAACTGGGAATATCTTTTATCGCGTCGATTAGAGTAAAAATACCTTCTGAATTTTTTTCACTAACGTCAATTACATCTATTGAGGATGGATTCAATGAAGCGCTCACTTCTGTCCTGTAGGGAGTTACCACAATTTCCCCTAAGGGTATTGTGTTTTGAGAAAAAGATAATTCAGAAATAAAAACGATTAATCCGAAAAGAACAGCTTTTTTAAACATTTTTTACCTCCTTTAATTCTGTCAAAAGTTTAAACTTAATATTTCTATGCCCTTTTTATATACAAAGAGGTTTGTTTAAAACATCTCCCTCCCCTCTTATCCTGTTAATCCTGTCTAAATCTTTTCTTATTATTTTCGGATAACATTTGAAAATCAGATGCATGGCCGTATTGTTTGGTTTTTTATTTTACCACGAAGTTCACGAAGGCTCTCTGCTTTGCCGCCGGCTATACGAAGATTTCAATAAAATAAATATTTTTATATCCTTCTTTTTTTCTTCGTGCCTTGTGGTAAAAAAATCCTTTTATTCTCTCTCTGTCCCCATTTTTTATCCAGTTAATCCTGTCTAAATTTTCCCAAGTGAATTCTAATCCGGTCGAAAAATTTTTCGAAAAGATAGGCTAAAAATAAAAAAACCCTTGGCAACAATATTGCCAAGGGTTGCACCCTGATTTAACTTCACCCTAAAAAAAGAAAATTTAGACTTTGTTCCACGCAAAATCTAAAATCCTAAATTACCTTCTGGCAGGTCTTCTGACTTCCCTTCCCTTTTAACGCGCCTTCCCATTCTTAGTTATCGAACAGTGGCATGGAAACCTCAACGCGGTAAATGTTAAAAGAGTTCCTTCCCCGTTTTTATCCTTTAAGAAAGTATAAACCTTTTCTAAAGGACTGGAAATCGCGCGAAAATTATCGCTAAAGGCGATTTCCTTGTCAGGGAAAAGCAAAGGGTTACAGCACCGGGAGTGTTTCCGATTTTCACGGAATTCCCTATTGAGCCTTTTCCGGCACCAGAAATTTTTTTAACCCAAAATTTAAAGAACAAGGTTAGCTTAGTATTCCAAGGCTTGTTTTACGACTACTTTAGTCTTTCGCAGGAAAAACTCATAAGCTCCAAAAAGTACACTTACATATATCAGATTGGCCAAAAGTGATGTTCTGAAAAAAGGAATAGCCAGTATATAACAGGTAATCAGCCCTTCCATGGTACGCGGATACCAGCCCATAATCCACACGCCAAAATTGGTAACTACAAAGAAAAGGATGGAAGAAAGAAAAGTAGAACCTATAACTAAAACGGGCGTTTTTATCCTTTTCACAAGATATCCTAAGAAATATATAAAAATAATGCTGGACCAGGTGAAAATAATGGTATTATGTAAACCGATTATAAGGTCTGAAATAATATAAATTGCTAAGGGGATGAGAAAAGAATATCTCCCTTTTAGATAAACTCCGGAAAATAAAGCCACAGCTATCAAAGGAGAAAAATTAGGGACATGAGGAATAAGCCGTGAAAATATACTGACAATTATTAGCAATATCGCTATCCACATAGTGACACCATATTATCAGATTGTTTTTTTTGTGTCAAGTGTATTGTGTTAGACACGAATCATCACGAATTCCACACGAATTGGCACATATAAGTAGTTTGTTGTTAGTAGTTTGTAGTTTGTTTAAAAAAAATGTGTTATCAGGCCGATCACTAATATATCCCTTTCCCCAAACCAACTACTAACTACAGCATTTTTCAGCCCATAGCTCAAAAAGATGAAAGTTGTTAAATTAAGAAACTTAAGATATACTATCAGTATCTATGAAGTTTAAACAAACACAAAAATTAGTCCAAATTTTAGCTTTGACTCCTCAGATGAGACAATCGCTTCGTATCCTCCAGCTTCCTTTGATAGAATTAAAAGCTTATTTAGAGACGCAGGCGCAGGAGAATCCTGTTTTGGAATATGATGATGTTTCTTCTGAGTATTCATTAAGCGAACGATTAGAGAAAATTATTGAATTTCAACATACGCCTCAGGATTCTATATCAAATTTTCGTCTGGAGGAATTAAAGAAAAAGCGTGATTATAAAGAAAGCCTTATCAGCCAGTCCCCTACTCTTCAGGATCATCTCCTCCGGCAATTAAGGATGCTTCCTTTGACTAAACGAAAATATAAAATCGGGGAAAGCATCATTACAAGTTTGGATGATAATGGTTACTTGAATGTTTCTACGAAAGAAATAGCCGATAGTTTTAATAAAGGCAGCAAGGATGAAAACAAAATAAACAAGAAGGAGACTGAAGAAGTATTACTTCTAATCCAGGATTTTAACCCAATCGGTGTAGGAGCAAGAAATCTTAAGGAGTGCCTTCTTCTCCAGTTGAAATATAGAGGCAAAGAGAAATCTTTGGAATATAAGATCGTGAAACATTATCTTGTGGAGTTAGTCAAGAAAAAGATTAAAGTTATCGCGAGAGATTTAAATGTTACTTTAAGCGAAGTACATAAAGCTATAAAAAAAATTTCTTCTTTAGAGCCGAAGCCGGGAAGCTCCTTTGTCCCGGTAAGAGATGGGGGGATTATCTCTCCCGTCGTTGATGTCATTGTAGAAAAAAACGGGAACAAATATGAAATTATCATAAATAAAAACGGGCTTCCCAAGTTGAAAATCAGCCGTTATTATTTGAACCTTATAAAATCCAAAAATATTTCCCTTCAAACAAAAAAATATATCCAGGACAAAATAACCGCTGCTTTAGGGCTTTTCAAATCTGTATCTCAAAGGGAAGAAACCGTTTTAAGAATTACAAACTATTTACTAAAAGTTCAAAAGGACTTTTTTCAATATGGCGACAGGTCTTTACTTAAACCTCTTACTCTTAAAGATGTGGCTAAGGTAGTAAAAAGGAATGAATCTACGGTGAGCAGAGTAGCAAGTAAGAAATATATCCAGACTCCTCAAGGGATATTCAAGTTCGATTACTTTTTTAGCAAGTCCTTAAAAAACGAAGAAGGAGAGAATCTATCTTTAGAATTCATAAAGTCCGAGATATTAAACCTTATAGACGAAGAGAATCCGGATAAACCCTTAAAAGATAGTGAGATTGCCGAGCTTTTGAATAAAGAAAAGATAAAAATTGCCCGGAGAACAGTAGCTAAATACAGGGAAGAATTAAAAATCCCTTCTTACCATAAAAGGAAAAAGAAGAAATAAGTCCTCCAGCAATGTTCTCTACGAGTAGTTTGTAGTTGGTAGTTTGTAGTTTGTTTAAAAAAATATGTTATCCGACCGCTGAATCGTCACGAAATTTTGTATACACGAATAAGAATAAAGGTTAAAGGATTCCGCCAGAGGCGGATCCGCTTGCCCGCCTCTGATTGCTGTGTACAGAAGCTTCGCTTCTGCCCTTCGGCGGAAAAGGAAAAAGTGTATTCATACTCCCACTTTAAAATGCTAATTTAACATTTATAATTTTACACTTGCATCTTCTTGTATCATTTTGCATTTGCATCTTCTTGCTCTATGCTCTTTGTACTATGCCTTCTCGCCCTATGCCATTTCAGCCCAAAGACCATTGACTATAGACTTTCTTACTAGTATCGCGTATTGCGTATCGTGCATAAGGTTACTCAAAGCAACCTTCTCTAACTTTAAGTAACCTTCCCTAACCTCAAGTAACCTTCTCTACGTAACCTTCCCCATGTAACCTTATCAGCCATTGACCATAGACTAATTATTCCGTTGTGACTAATTGAATTAGCATATCTATGATTTTTGCGTTTTCCAAAGTAAACTTACCCGGATCGGCATTAGACGTGCTTACGTTTAAAATCCCCAATAATTTATCCCTGGTTTTTATCGGTATTAACATAGAATAGGTCAGATGGGGATTATTTAAGCGGGATTGTATCATTTCATCGTTACTCGTTTTGTCTATAAATAGCGGCTTCTTTTCCCGGGCAACGATCCCGGCTAATCCTTCTCCTATTTTTAAGTGTGTCTGCTCTATAATTTTTTCTTGTAAACTCTTAGCCGTTTTTATGTAAAGCTCGTTATTCTTTTCATTCAGTAACATGATTGAACCGCGTTCCGCTCCGCTAAAGGTATAAGAAAGATTCAAAAGAGTTGCCATTAATTCGTCCATATAAAAATGACGCGCGTTTTCCCGGCTATAGGAAAGAGTTGACATTGTATTCTTTAGCCGCATGTTTTGGCTAAGTAATTCGCAGGCATATTGGCCGATATCATAAAGAAATTCAATAACCGACCTTATCCCGTAGAAGGAAAAGGTTTTAATTTCCCTAATCATATCCAGAAATTCTTCCGGGTTCATGCCTAAGTTTTTGGCTATCTCTGTATAGACCTCAATTTTCCGGTACTTTCCTAAAACAACAGGGCCCGCTATAAGATATGCCGCGGTTTCTTCCTTTATTTTCAAAGGGATAAAAAAATTATAGAGGCCGGCGAGACAGACATGGCCTTCTTTCCAGTCTTTTTCCGGTTTGTTGCAAGGAAATTCCAAACAAGCTTTACATTCAGGCGGTTCGCCGGATGTAATTTCCATTAACTTTTCACATAATCTGGGATGAACAGCCGTTGAAGTGAGTAGAGTGTTTTCTTTGTCTATAGTACGCAAATTGAGTTTTAAAACTTCAGCGAGATGAGTTTGAATATCCTGCCACTTTTGAAGGTCTACTATATCTCTGAAATTAACAGACATCGTTAAATTCAATTTGCGTGTGAGTCCAGGGCGGACTAACTATCCAAAAATCCATATTCTTTCATTTTGTTATAAAGAGTCGTTCGATTAATGCCTAAAAACTCAGCCGCTTTTTTACGGTTACCATTACAATCCTTTAATACACGTTCGATGATCTCTTTTTCTGAGTATTTTAAGGCTTCTTTAAGAGGTAAATGTTGGTTTTCGTTGTTTTGGAATTCATTTAACTTTGTCTCCTGTAAAAATTCCGGCAAATCAGCCCGTTGGATCCATTCATCTTTAGTGAGAATAACCGCTCTTTCGATAAAATTCTCCAATTCCCTTACATTACCCGGCCAATCATAGGCAATAAATATTTTCATTACCTCTTTGGATACGCCTTTTATTTTTTTCCTTTTTATTTTCTTTAAACATTTATCTAAAAAGTGTTCTATTAAAAAAGGGATATCATCCTTTCTTTCTCTCAATGGCGGAAGGTAGATAGGTATAACATTTAACCGGTAATATAAGTCTTCCCGGAATTCCCCGTTTTTTATCAGTTTTTTTAAATCCTGATTCGTAGCGGCGATTATTCTTACGTCAATTTTTATGGTTTTTGTATCTCCAACCCTTTCGAATTCACCTTCTTGTAAGGCTCGTAATAATTTAACTTGAAGTTTCGGGCTGAAAGCGTCTATTTCATCTAAAAAGACCGTTCCCTTGTCAGCAGCTTCAAACCTTCCTTCCCTGTCTTTTACCGCGCTGGTAAAAGAACCTTTTACGTGGCCGAAAAGCTCACTTTCCAGGAGGGTTTCCGGGAGAGCTCCGCAGCTTACTTCGATAAAAGGTTTATCCTGGCGTAAAATATCATTGTGATGAACAGCGTGGGCGATTAACCGTTTTCCTGTTCCACTATCTCCCTGGATAAGAATTGTCGCGTTAGTAGAAGCGACTGTTTCAATAAGAGTATAAATTTTTTGCATTTTTGAATTTTGCCCGATTATCTTATGAAATTTATCTCGTGTAGTATCGGCCAATTTCTCTTTTAATATCCTATTCTCTTCTAAAATCAGTTTCTGTTCAAATATCCTCTGGATTATGATTTTGATTTCCTTGTCGATTATAGGTTTAGTAATATAGTCAAACGCTCCTTCTTTCATCGCTCCCACGGCATTCTCGATAGATCCGTAAGCGGTCATAAAGACTACGGTTATATTTGGATTTATCCCTTTAATTTCTTTCAACAGGGTTAATCCATCTATTTTCGGCATTTTTAGATCAGTAATAACTATATCAGGCGGGTCGTTTTTGATGAGGTTGAGGGCTTCTTCCCCGTCAGAAGCTAAAGAAACCTTATACCCTTCGAATTTTAGAATTTCATATAAAGACTTCCGGGTTAAAGGTTCATCGTCAGCTATCAGAATATGCCGGTTCTTCATTATTTTTTTAAAAGAGTTTGATCTTCCCGTGACAAGAACAATTATTCTCTTTACCCCGTTATTCTATTAGAGAACGAAGTCCTCTAATGGGGTTTACTGTACGGCAGGCGAATTACGAAAATTGTCCCTTTCCCCTTTTTGTCCCTCAGAAAAAGCTTTCCGTTATAACGCTGGATAACTTCCCGCGAAATTGCTAATCCTAAACCGGAGCCTTCACCAATGTTTTTAGTGGTAAAGAAAGGTTCGAATATCTTTTCTTGAATATCCAGGGGAATGCCTTCCCCGGTATCTGAAACCTTAATTTCGACATAATTATCGATTATGGAAGTGGAAACAATAAGTTCCCCTCCGTTCTTTTTCATTGCCTCACAAGCGTTCTTTATAATATTGTTAAAAACAATTTTTAATCCCTGATCAGCGATTTTAGGCAGGTCCGGGGAAAGATCTTTATTGATTTCGATATTATACGAATTGAAATAAGAACCATATAGAAATAAAGATTCTTCTAAAATCCGGTTGATATCAACTTTCCTTTCCTGAGAAGAAAGGCTCCAGGAGTAATCCAGGAGAGACCTTACAAACTGAGCGATTCTGTTTAACCCCTGTTTTGCTTCTAAAAGGTATTCTCTAACTACACCCTCTTCCGCTACGCAGTCCAGGCTCAAATTAATGTAACGTATAATTCCGTCCAAAGGGTTATTTATTTCATGGACAAACCCCCCCACAAGTTTACCTACGGAAGAAAACTTTTTCGATTGCTCAACAAGATTCTTTAACTCTTTTAATTGCTCGGTCAACTCTTTATTCAATCCATGCTGTTTTTTTAAAAAATCTTTCAGATTGTAAATTGTGACTCCCAAATTTTTACAAATATTCAGCACGCTGTCTAAATCTTTGGTATCGAAAACTATGCCGCCGGATTTTTCGCTGATGTTCAATACGCCGATTAAATTCCCGGAAGATTCTAAAGGGATAGAAAGAAAAGACCTGGATTGATAATGATGACTTTGAGCATCAAATTGAAAAGAAGAATCTCCGCGTATATCCTCTACTAATAATGGTTTTCTTTCTAAAGCCACCCGCCCTGATATCCCTTCTCCCAGACGTTTTCGTATCCCTTCTAAATGGAGATTTTTGCGGTTTTTAACTATCTCCAGAACCAATTCTTCTTTTTCTTCATCAAGAAGGAATATAGAGCCGGAGCCGGCATTGACGGATTGCATACAGCGGTTGAGAGTCAAAAAAAGAATATCCTTTAAGGGGTTTTCTAAGGGAAGATTATACATTTTCCTACGGGATTTATGAGTAAGTGGTAATCGTACAAGTATACTATATTTTTTCATGATAAACAAGGGTTTTCAAAAGATTTTTCTCAAATCAGGCAGAATTTCCCTTATAAATGCTTCAGTTTTGCCTTCTAAGACGGGTGAATCTCCCTGGGCAGAAATTCTTATCAAGGCCCCTTTTAGTTCTTTGCCTTTTATGGCATCTAACAAAAAATATACCTGTTGAAGGTAATAATTGGAAATAAACCGGTCCCCGGCAACAAACCAGTACCAGGCTTTGATTATACCTCCTTTCGCGGTTTTCATTACTAACTTATTGGTTTTAAGTGAGTTAGCGTTATCCAGGGGAATTTTTTCCTGAGTTTTTTCCAGGAGTTTTGTGCCTCCTCCTAAATAACATATTTCCGGAGGGTGAAAAGTTTCCCGCCTGTTTCCTGAATAAACAATGGCTAAGGTTAGGGAATCGCCCTCTTTATCTTTATACTGCCGGATAAGGATATCCTCTGTTTCCAGGATTTCATATACATCCTGAGAAACATCTAAATTTTTTCCCTGCCAGTTCCCGATTTCAAAAGGCAGTTTTCCGAAATCCGCCAGGGAATGGGTCGACACTTTCCTCCTTTCAATCTTTAAGACTAAAACAGAGGCTGCTGCGAGGATAATTACGACAATTAAGTAATGTTTCCGTCCAAACGACATTTCAATATTTTGCTTATCATTATTAACCCTAAAAATCCTATAATAAACACCATAATGCCTGAGAAATCATGTAAAAAGCCTAAGGCTATTTTTTCGCCGTAAATGTAACTTACCCAGAGCAGGAATACAAGCCTGGCCGCGTTAGAAAGGAAGGCAATCGGGACCGCGGAAAGGAATAAAATTGTTTTTCGCCAGGGTTTAGCCCTAACAAACTGGGTGAATATCGCTCCTAAAGCTAAGAATGAAATTAAAGAACGTAATCCACTGCAGGGATCTCCCACCAGGAGAAATCCTCCCGGATAATAAATCGTGGAACCGGATCTATTAACCGGCATTCCCATAATTTTAACTGTAAAAGTTGCGATTTGGGCGGCTAAGATTTTAAGCTTAAACGATATCCCGATAATTATGACTTGGGGAAGCGGAAGCATAAAGATAAGGAAAACAATGGGAAAAATTAACTCTTTAGCCATCTTTATCCCGCCGAAGTATAACACCATGCCTAGTAATACAATAGGAATAGCCAGGTAAGAAGCGAAGTTTATCTTTAAAAATATCCCGCCTAACAAATGTAGAATAATTCCAAATAGGAGGATTAAAATCCCGGCAAAGGCCGGCTCAGGCTTGATAGCCTTTAATTTGTCCCTTTTCCTCCATACTAAATACAGAACAACAAAAGGGATTAAGTAGCCGTGAGAATAGTATGAATCCCGGGCGGCAAATCTACCGAAGAGATGGGGATAAGTCGGGGAAAATAAAATTAGGAATAAAGACGATATAACGAACGTTTTTAATGAAAATTTTATCCGCAACTTGCAGCCTCCTTAAAGTAGATAGACCATTTACGAAACACAAACTGTAAATCGGATGATAAGAGCGAATTAAACCATCCTCCTTATTCTAACATATTTATATTCTGTCTTCCACCCCTGGGTTGAACTAAATCGGGCGGCATGATGAATATCTTTTGAATCTGCGGCACTACTATTTTTTTCCGCGGCGAATGCTGTTAACCCAAATAATGCAGTTAGCATTATTTGCCCGTCGGGTCGACTCCAAATTTTCCTGCCGAAGGCGTAGAAAATTTGGGAAAGTCGAGGTTACCATGGAAAAATGCAAAGGGACTTTTT
>JAGLUN010000062.1 GCA_023134705.1 Candidatus Omnitrophota bacterium
AACGCTTATAACATTCGGCAAGATAAAGAATTAGGACAAAAGGCGATTGTACAAAAAGGTACGGGGCATTTTCCCCGGTTACCTCGACCTTTCCAAATTTTCCACGCCTTTGGCAGGAAAATTTGGGGTCGGCCTTTCAGGCAAATAATGCCTACTGCATTATTTGGGTTAAATGGAAAAAATTGAAATGCCGTTAAAAACTTGTGAATTAAAGAAATTGAAAGCGGGAAATGAAATTTTGTTTTCCGGCTTAATCTATACTGCCCGGGATCAAGCTCATAAGCGGCTGGTAGAATTAATAAAAAACAATAAGAAATTACCTTTTGATTTGGAAAACCAGATTATTTATTATTGCGGGCCAACGGCGACTCCCAAAGGACAAGTAATCGGCTCTTGCGGCCCTACGACTTCTTCACGTATGGATAGATTTATTGAACCTTTGTTGAAACAGGGACTCCCGGGTATGATTGGTAAAGGAAAGAGGAGCCGGCAGGCTGTATGCTCAATCAGGAAATATAAAGCGGTTTATTTTATCGCTCCCGCTGGGTGCGGAGCATTATTAGCGAAAAGAGTTATATCTAAAAAGCTGGTTTGTTTTAAAGAGTTAGGCCCTGAAGCTATATACGCTTTACAGGTAAAGGATTTTCCGTTAATTGTGGCAATCGATTATTATGGTAGAAACATTTATTCCGGTTAGAGGACAAAATTTTAACTGAGGTTAGAGAAAGGAGTAAAATAATGCGGCAGGATAAAAGAGCCCCTGGAGAATTAAGGAAGATTAAAATAGAAAGAGATTTTGTTAAGTTTGCCGAAGGTTCCTGTTTAATCGAAGTCGGGAGTACCCGGGTAATCTGTACTGCCAGTGTAGAGAATAAAGTCCCTTTATTTTTGAAAGGCAGCAATAGTGGGTGGGTTACTGCTGAGTACGGTATGCTTCCTCGTTCCACACAGATAAGAAATTTAAGGAATAGGGTCTCGGGAAGGAGTATGGAGATTCAGAGGTTAATCGGAAGAGCATTAAGAAGCGTGGTGGATTTAAAAAGTATGGGAGAAAAAACAATTTGGATTGACTGCGACGTTATTCAGGCTAACGGGGGGACTCGTACGGCTTCGGTTGTTGGCGGCTTTGTAGCATTGGTCGATTGTTTATATACAATGTATAGAAGAGCCATAATAACGAGTATCCCTCTTATTGATTTTTTGGGCGCAGCAAGTGTGGGGATATTTCAGGGTGATTATATTTTGGATTTAACTTATCAGGAAGACTCCGAAGCTGATGTTGATATGAACGTGGTGATGAAAGGAAACGGAGAATTCGTGGAAATCCAGGGGGCAGCGGAGCGCGATTCTTATTCCCGCGAGGATTTGAATAAATTGCTTGATTTGGCCAAAAAAGGCATTGATGAGATTATTGATGAGGAAAGGAATCTTTTTAAAGATATTGTGCCTAATCTCTGATAAGGATCCTGGATGCTCGATGCTAGATTTTAGATGGTCGCATTAAAAAGGTCACAAAGTCATGATGATAGCTACTCGATAATATTGAAATGAGCATTGATCTCGCCTTCCGTGGCTTTAGCGAAGGCAATATCAAATATCGAGGATTTAATAATTAATATTAATGCGGTTGATAATTGCTACAAAAAACAAGGGTAAATTCAGAGAGATTAAAAAAATTCTTGGAGGGTTAAGAATTAAAGTAATATCTTTAAATGAACTTGATGCGAAAATAAGCATAAGAGAGAACGGAAAAACTTTTTTTGAGAATGCTTTAAAAAAAGCCATGGCTGTGTCTAAAAAATACCCTTTGGAATTAATTGCGGGTGAGGACTCTGGACTGGAAGTAAGGATTCTTGATAACCGGCCGGGAATTTTTTCCAGGCGTTACTCAGGCGGAAATTCTAATGATAAAAAGAACAATTTAAAAATTTTGCGAGAGCTGGAAGGTTTAAAAAGAAAAGATAGAAAAGCCTGTTTTAGATGTGTGATCGCGCTAGTTAAAGGGGTAAAACCCTTAAAAAAGTTTGAAGGACGGCTTCCCGGTTTTATCCATGACAGAGCCGTGGGTAAAGGCGGTTTCGGATACGATCCGGTATTTTATCTTTCCCGGTATAAGAAGACAGTAGCACAGCTTTTTTTAGCTGAGAAAAATCGGATAAGCCATCGGGCAAAAGCCTTTAGTAAGCTAAAGAAATTTCTTGCTAAATACGGGGAAAATAAGTAAAATTTCTAATCTAATAATTTTCGGGGCGTAGCTCAGCTTGGTTAGAGCGCTTGCTTTGGGAGCAAGAAGTCGGTGGTTCGAATCCACTCGCCCCGACCATGTGGATAGATGATAGAGGTTAGAGAAGACGAGGGACGAAAGGACGAAAGACGAAGGACGAAAAAATAATTTGTGGCCTAGAGTTAATAACAAAGTATATCTTATCATTTTTAACTATAAGCCATAAGCCATAAGCCATAAGCCATAAGCTATTAGCCATTCGCCATTAGCTATATGCTATTAGCCAATATGCGCCCGTAGCTCAATCGGATAGAGCATCTGCCTTCTAAGCCGAGGGTTGCAGGTTCGATTCCTGCCGGGCGCGCCAATATGGCAAATGGTAGATAGCAGATAGCAGATAGCTAATGGCTAATGGCAGATGGCGAATAGTCAGAAAGTAAGTTTACGAAGTAAAGATAAACATTTAAAAAACACAAATAGTTAGTAAGGGATGAAGAAATTTTTTATTTTTATTTTAATTGTTATTCTTATAATCGGGGGCGTGTATGCTGCCTTTTATAAATATGTAAACCGTAAAGGAAGAGAGCTTGTCATAAATGCTCTTAGCAATAAATATAGAGTTAAATCAAGCTTGGGTAGCTTGGCCTTTAGATTCCCTTTCAGACTGGAGTTGACTAATTTCAGTTGTGGAGACCTATCTTTTGATAAAGCCCGCCTGGATATGACAGGACTAAACCCTTTTAAGCTGACTTTTATTCTGGATAATGTTTATGTGGAAAAGCTGAATTTAAAAGTTGAAAAAAAGAAAAAAGAATTCATTATAGAACCTTTTTTAGAGGCAGCAAAAGAGGATTCTATCCTTACGAATGATGAAAAGTCCGTTTCAGGGAGTAAAATTGATGTTGCCGCCGGGAAGAAGGCAGGCTTTAAAGAGAGAATGGGCGTTATAATAAAGAAAATTGTCGTGAAAGACAGTTCGCTGAATATTATTAATCATGGTTTGAACCCTCCGCTTGAGCTGTTTTTAAAAAATTTTAACATGGAAATTAAAAATTTTCGGTATCCGGAGTTATCGGAGTTCCATATTAAGTTGCAGTCGTCGTTAGAGGTTGAAACCTTTGTAATGAAAGATATTTTAAACATAAAAGGGTGGGTTGATTTAAAGAATAAGAACTTGGATGCCAACGTGAGGATAAAGAATTTTGATTACGCGGCTTTCGAAAAATATTATCCGCATTCCTGGAAAACGCATAATTTAAACATTGAAGAAGCGTTCCTTTCCCTGGAAATGGATTTAAAGTCAGTCAATAATGATCTATCTATTGATTTTATTCTTGTGCTAGAGGACATAACTTTTGTAAAGAGTCCGGAGGATCTTTCTAAAGTAAAGCGTTTGAAAACGATTCTTGCCTTTTTTGAAAAGAATAAAGACGAAAAACCGATGTTTAAATCCCCTACCATTAAAACCAGGATGGACAGATTAGAGGTAGATTTTTTCGCGCTTTGGCAAAATCTTAGGGAAAATATTAAAATCGATTTTTTTACTGTTCTAGGCGGTCTTTTGGGTAAAACGCCGGAAATTATAGAAAAGGGAGGCGAAGAGATAAAAAAAATTACTATGGAGCCAGCAGTAGAAACAATAAAAAGTCTTGTTGATATTTTTAAAGGCCTGTTGATTATGGGTGAAAAGGAGGGAAAGGAAGGCAAAAAGGAAGACAGTGAAAAACTTCATGTCCCGGATGCGTTTAAGATTAAATTTTAGGACGCAGATAAACGCAAATCAAACGCAGATACACGCAGATAGATTTATAAGTTGTAAGACAAATGGATATAGTTTTTTTACGGTGGGTGTAGCTCAGTTGGCAGAGCTCTTGATTGTGGTTCAAGTGGTCGCGGGTTCAAATCCCGTCACTCACCCCATACCTTTTTTGCTCTAATCTCTCCCGGCAGATTTAGTTAATCCTCACACGTGCCTTAAGCAATTTATCTTTAATATTTTAGTACATTTGATAGAATACTTTATTAATATATGAGAAAGTGTATTATAAAAATAAAGTTGATTTATTTAATCTTTTTGCTTCTTGCCTTGCATCTATTCCCTTGTTTTTCTATTTTTGCTTTAAGTTTAGAGGATGTCTACGGCCCCTTGTTGTCAGATGATAGCTTTCTTTACAGTAGTAAACTTGAATACTTTGGACTGAGAGAAGAAGGGGGCCATGGCAACGCTTCTTTTGATAGGTTTAATTCAAACCCTTATTTTTATTCTATCGATACTTCGCTAAGATTTTTAATTTTTTCTACTGATATAGCAGCTGGTTTTAAAGAGTCGTATCCTTCAAAATATAAGAGATTGACTTATAAATCAACCGGCGAGTTATCGGAAATTCAAAGATACAATATAGATTATTTTCGTGACTTCTGGATTAATACTAAAATAAGAAAGGATAAACTTGAGTTCTATCTGAATATATTGGGTAAGCGACAAAAAAGTAACTGGATGTGGGAGAACTTATCTTTTGATTTAGGATATTTTAGTTATATAAACGCCCACTATGAACAATTTAAAGGCGGTTTAATATATGTAACTGAATCAGACAGCCGGGCTGCTGCAGTAAATCTCTCAAAACTGACCTCTCCTTTACTGTCAAATAATCAATTTAGCTTTGAAGCCGCATTAGAATACCGGCAGGGAAAATTAACAAGGCACACCATTTATCATTTAATAAATAGGAACATTAACTTTTACCATAATTTAAGGCCTCATTATACTCCTAGCATAACATGCCGTTATGGTTTAAGCGATAATTTTGAACTAGAAAGTGGCATCGCATATACAACTCCTTTAAAGTATAAGTATCTGTATCGACAGTTTAACTCTGACAATACTTCTTTGTTTGTTGATGGTAATTATAAGATAGGCAATTCATTATCAGTGCCTTTGCAGTTTAAATATCAAATAAAAAGTAAGTTTAGGGCAACTTTGTCTTCACCTTTTAATTTTAAAAATCAAAAGCTTAATTACCAACAGAAAAATACTGATGATACAATCAGTAATTTTGAGCGTAGAGAGCTAAATTATTATAATATTAAGCCATCTTTGGAGTTAGTTTATTTTGATGATAAGAATAAATTGATAGAGAAAAACGATTTTTCTTCTTTAGTTAAAACGCTATTATTAAAAGATCAGTATTTGCTTAAATTTAAATACCAAAAAGATGTAACCCATTTGAGTAAAAATTCCAGTAATGGAACGCAAAACATAATTGACCCATATAATGTTTTCATGTATCCATTAGATTATTTTGTAAATGGCTCTGAATTCGCGACATTTTCTGCCGGCAACACAAGTACCTATGCTGCCAACATAATGCCGCAGAACTATTATCAGCTAAGCAGTATGGTTACTTATGGAGTAAAGAATACGGTAAATGTTGGTTTTGGCGCCGGTTATCGTTCAGCAAATTCTCTTCATACCTTTACCTTGTATGATATGAAAAATAGATTCTATCGGTTTAAATCTTATTATTTTTTCGATTTTCTTTTTGATTATAAACTTAATGATAGCAGTTTGTTTTCAATAAATGGACACTTCGTGCCTGAGCAGGTAACCTTTATGGTCCGTGAGGGTGATCTTCAGGAATATAAATCTAAAACCAGGTATTTTGGGATTTCTTGCGGTTTAAAAATTCTTTTTTAAAACTGCATAATGTGTTATTAGGCAGACCTTACTAATACAATACTGCCCTTTGGTTAAATCTAGTCTTAAAAATAAAATTATTTAGAATGGGGGTTCTGGTGGTGGTTCTGGCAATGGTTCCGGCTCGGGCTTGGGTTCAGGAACTGGCTCAGGAACTAGCTCAGGAACTGGCTCAGGAACTAGCTCAGGCTCGGGTTCTGGTTCAGGGATTGGCTCTTTAATTACTCTTCCCTGGTTTCCATAGAGCTCCATTCGATTAGAATCTTTATCATGACCATAAGGATCAAGCATATCAACCTTTCCCATATTTCCTTGCCTTCGTGTATCATTAGGATTGTAGTTATATCTTGCATGGTTTAATTTATTAAGAGCTTTAACAAGATTATCTAATATAATTTTATTTTTCTGAGAATTAATATCCTGAGAATCTTTTCTTTGTTTTTGTGCTGATTGTTTGTGAAACATTTTTAGGTCTTGGTTGATATCCTTTTTAGCGGTATCTTTTCGTTTGATTTGCTTTTTCACTTCTTTTAGAGGCTTATCCTTATCTTTCTTCGATGAAAGAGATTTCTGTGACTTAGATATGTTAGCTTTATCTTGCTCTTGTGCAGCATAGATTGTAGTAGTAAAAAGAGAGTAGATTACTATTATTGTAAATATTTTGCTCATTATTTTAAGTAGTTTCATCTTTAACCCCATCCTAAAAAAAAATAACCTACTCTGTAAGAAGTAGGTTACTGTTTTTGTTTTTTCGGTAACCTGCCAACCTATAACACCATAGGTGTTATAGGCGCAACGGCTTTGCGCCCCCTCCTTACGAAGAGTTTGCTATTATCGAAAACTTTTTTGTTCTCTACTAAACTATAACATATTTGAGAAGAAATATCCAGGAGATTGTCAGTGAAAGCGTTTTCATCCTTTTGCTTGACTTATTTTTTGTAATTAGTTAATATTGCTTAATGCGGATAATATTGTTTGTTTTTTTAGGATTTTCTGTTATTTTCCCGGCATTTGGCCAAAACGCGAGAATTGACCGTAGAATCGAAGAAGAAAAAAGACAAACTTTGCGATCGACTGAGGTTACTGCTGTTAGTTTAAAGCCAGCCAATGAGGCGATAAATAGAGATTGCACCTCCCAATACATTAATGAACTTTTTTTGAAAAAAGTTGCATACCGTTACGATCTTTATAAAGTTATTACAATCATGTTAGGTGTGGAGAGTGAATATGCTAATGTTGATTCACAAATTGCATTCTTAAAAAGAAACAATATTATTGATGAATGCTTACGTATTGATTTTAAGCTTGATGAACCTTTGCAGAAAGGATTCACTGCCTATTTATTTTGCAGGGTTTTAGATTTAAAAGGAGGAATATTGGCAAGAATATTTGGGCTAAATGAAAGGCGGGCGATTAAAGAGCTTGGTTTTCAAGGCCTTATTAATGATGGTAATGTAAGTGATTATATAAGTGGCGAGGAACTTATTATTATTCTTACTCGGGCAGCTAATTTTATAGCTCAGGCTGAAACTGAAAAGAAGATGAATAATTATAATAACATTCAGGAATCAAGTGAGTAATTGAAGATTAAGTTAATTATTCTAGTTGCAGGTGCGTTGTCGTTCTTTACTTTTTGCCAAAAGGTAGTCCAAGCTTCACAGCAGGAGCGTAGGGTAGAACAAGAAAAACGGGAATTACTCGGTAGCGTAGAATCACCGGATTTGACCGAACACCGCAGATTCATGCTTGACTACGGCGGTTGGCTTGATTTCCGTTACGATGATTACGATGAAGAAGATAATGATTCATCTACAACCGATACCTATAATTATGATTCATCACTTGATTTGCGGCTTTGGTTGCGGGTATCATTAGCGCTGGAGAGCGATGGTTTTTATCAAAGAAAGCATTCCTTCTATCTTAGGTTGAAAGATTTATATTATATTGACCGACGACCAGAGCCTACTGCCGGCGGAGCCGATAATGACGGTCCACACGTTGATTATGCTTTTATGATGTTAGATTTTAGACCGTATTGGTTTAAAATCGGCAGGCGGTATTTTAGCGTTGGGAACGGGATCGCTTATTCAGATATACATGATGGACTAGAGCTGCATATTCTATATCATACATGGGGCATAAAAGGATTTGTTTCATATACCTTGCCGCATCAGGATAATATTGATACCAGTGTTCCCGGGTATTTAAAAGAAAGTGATAGATTTTTTTATGGAACCGAATTCCGCTACCAAGGCATTCCTGATCAGAATATGTATGCTTATTTTGTTGTTCAGAGAGATTATAGTAATTCTCAACCTCAGGATTCGTTGCATCAGTATACATATAATTCGCAATATCTCGGCGTTGGAGCCCGCGGTGATATTTCTTCCCAGATGAGTTATTGGATAGAACTTATTCGCGAAACTGGTAATAGTAGAGTATACGATACTCGAGAAAAAAAAGATATTGATGCATGGGCATTAGATTGTGGTATCAGTTATGGTTTTGATGTGTATAGCCATCCGTTTTTTAGTGTTGAATATATCTTTGCATCAGGAGATGAAGACAGAGAGGTTGTTACTGACACTGAAAACGGAAATACTATAGGCGATGATACTAATTTTTTATATTTTGGTTATATTCTTACTGGATACGCGCTTTCTCCAAGATTGTCAAATATACATCTATATAAGATTGGTATTTCCGCTAATCCGCTAGAAAAAGTACCTTTTTTTAGAGAATTTTTGTTTGAGTTCGATTATTACCGTTATTATAAAGATAAATCCTCAGGAGGTATTAGTGACCTTGAGGCGACTGAAAATAACGATGATATTGGCAGTGAAATAGATTTTAGCATTAGTTGGCAAATATCCTCTGATGTACGCTGTGTAATACAATATGGATATTTTTTGCCCGGGAAATCCTATCCAAGCTCGACAAACAACAATCAACAGTATTTTTCTATAAGTACAACACTTACCTTTTAAGGAAATAGGGGACGGACATAACTTAATAACTTTATGGACATAATGATGGAATGGCAAAGCCGAAAAAAATAGAGAAGTATCATATTGAGAAGTTTTTGAAAGGAAAAGGTTAAGATGCAAAATTTAATAATAAAATGGAATATTTCACTTGTAAGAATATTTAGCTAAGTTATAATCTATATATATATTTAATATGTTTGTCAAGTTAATAAAAAAGCGGGAAAAGATATATAATCCTAAATAAACAAGGGGGGGGAGCGGAAATGATAAAAGGTTTTAAAATTTTTTTATTTCTGGTTTTTGTTACTGTTTTTTCTTCACAGATTTTTGCTTTAGATATAGATGAGCATTGGAAAATGCATATTAGGAATGATTTTGTGCTCACCTATAATGATGTCTGGGGCCCGGGGCAGAGTAATTCTTTTTTATATCAGGGGAATAAAGGCTGGAGTTATGAGGATAGGTTTGATTTTTTAAATAGGCTGACCGTTGGGGATGTTTTATATGAATTCGATACAGAGATAAGCCTTACTAATAATGAAAAACTGGATGTTGAAGATGTCAGTCCTAAAAAGATTTATTTTTTAAGAAATTCTCCCTCTACTTTCTTTCGATTGGGGGATTTTTTCGCTAATTTTTCTCAATATTCTTTAAATCAAAACCTTAAAGGAGCTATTTTTACCCTTAAGGAGAGTGAAACGAACCCATGGAAAATTACGGCATTAACCGGAGCCTATAAAACCCGTTGGGAGTATACCTGGAACGATGAATCAGACGAATTAAAAGATACTTATTTTTATGGGGCAAGAGCAGAAGGAGAAATAGGGTATCTCAAACTTAATGGTAATTATGTGTTTACCGATGAATATAGGCTGGATAATATCCCTAGTAATACCAACCGTTCTATGACTGAAATAGTACATAATCATTTAGGGAGTATAGATTGGAGATTTAAGCCAACAGGGGGGCTCGACCTTTCCGGAGAAAGCGCGGTCTCGAGATTTCGTTCCAGTAATGCTAATAGGGATGTCGGCTTTGCCCACAAATTAAGAGCAAGGTTGAGAGTGAAGAAATTAAGAACTCAATTGGAATATGAAAGAACGCCTTCGGATTTTCATACTCCCGGTGGTTCAGCCAGTAGTGACAGAGAGCGTTACAGAATAAGAAATAACTATTATCTCGGGGATAATGATCTGTTCCTGAATTATACTTCTTATTTTGATAATACCCAGGATACGTTAACTACCACAACAAAGGCAAAAATGCCTGAAATAGGATTAAACCTAAGAAATCTTTTTGCGAGAAGAACTTTATCCGCTATGATTCGATTACGAGAGAGAAGAATGCATCAAAGCAATAGTGGCAGGGATGAAAGAGCCGATACCGCAACTTTTTCCTTGCAGGACAGATTCGGCCCTTTTCGGCCGGGCCTTGAATATGAATGCAGAAGGATTAATCCCAGAAAGAATGTGAATGATAGTGGCCAGAAAACGCACGCTGTTAGTTTAAGGATGAATTCTTATCATCGCACAGAGAATTGGACCCTTAGGCCTTCTGTTTCTTTACGGCATGAAGAAACGCATGATTATAGCCTGAGCCCTAACAGGGGGTTAAATAGCGATTGGATTTGGTCCGGAAGGTTAAGCGGTAATTTTAGAAGGAACCTCAGGTTTAGTACAGCTTACAACCACTCTTATGCGGACAACTATATTTTTGATAGTGATTCCCGAAGAAGAGTATTTAGGTGCGCCGCAGATTACAATTTAGGCGGCAGCAGGGATAATGTAATAGGGATTGAATATCAGGATAGAAGAAATTCTTTTTCGCAATCCGGAAGTGATTATAACGAAGCTATCTGGAAGTTTAAATGGAGTAAACGATTTTAGGTGCAGCTATGAAATATTTTTGTTTGTTCATTTTTTGTGCCTTGTTGAGTTCTTGTGCTCAGTCCCGGTTTACAAAACCTTCCGAGAATATTAAAGGTGCATTTAGGGAGAGAGTTCATTTTTATCAGAAGAAAGATAAGGATAAATTCTTTGAGAATATTTCAAAGCAGTACCGCTCCGGCTATAATGAATTTGAATATCAGGTAGAGGATTTTTTATATAACAACAGTCATATTCAGTTGGATTTTGTGATTGAAAAACAGTTATCAAGCGGCAACAAGAAATCTGTTGAGCTGAAGTGGTATAAGACTTATGTTGACCGTCGGGGTAACCCTGTAAAACGCCAGGGTTTTGCTACTTTGTTTTTTAATGTGTCCGGTGAGAAAGCGGTATTAATAAATATAAAGGGTGATAATCCGTTTACTCAATAGGAGGGAGTGAAATATGAAAAGATTATTTGTGGGAATAAGTTTAGTGTTGGTATTGTCAGCGTATAATTTTGAGGCGCAGGCTAAATGGTGGATATTTGGTAAAGCAGAAGATGTCCCTGAAATTACAAGCATTTTCATCGGTAGTCTTGAGATAACGAATATAAGTGCAGATGAACTTATCCTTGATAAGTCTAATTTAGAGGCTGACGATATTGTTATAAAAGGGTTTGCCGCTAAAGGAGAAGCTCCTTTAGCAATGGCTAAGATTAGCTTTGATGGAGGGGGAACATGGGTAGATGTGAATATAAAGGGAGGTACTTTTATCTATCGGTTTGCTATTGAGGAAAACGAAGAGTATAGGCCTCAATTTAAAGTTATAGATACAGCCGGTAAGGAAAGTGATGTAAGGGATTTGCCTCAATTTACCCTTATTTACCGGGCCGTTAGTATGCAGGAGGTGGTAGAGGAAGTCAAACAGGCAATAGTGGACGCTTATGTCTCTGAGAATCTGGCTCGTTTTATGAGCTATGTTTCCGATTCCTTTACCGGGGACGTATTTGCTTTGGAAGAAGCAGTCCAGTCTGATTTTACAATATATGATAATATGAATGTTGATGTAACTATTCAACAGGTAGACAAATCAGGAGACCGGGTTAACGCAGATTTTACATATGAGTGGAGCGCGATTGAAACATCAACTGGAAGCATTGTGAATGATAGCGGTAGAAGTAGTTTTATCTTTGTGCAAGAGCAAGGTTCCTATAAGGTTTTAACTATGGCTTGTCCTATTCTTTTTGGAATGTCTGAAGCTTCTGAGATATCAACAGGTTTTTATCACAGCAGCTTACCCATACAGACAGCAAGCATTAATGACGGGGGGAGCATAGATTTTACTACCGGTAGTGTAGATCCTTCCGGTACTACCGGAGACATACAGTATGATTCAGCTTCCGGTTTGTGGCATGTGGCTGGTTCAGGTGCCGGACTGTATGAGCTGTCTTGTTTCGGGACTTTGGGAGAGTATACTACGGTTTCCTCTGAGAGTAGCAGCTATCTTTCCGCTATTGGTGCTATTAGTAATGGTCAGATATATGCGGTAATGTGTGCTAACGGTAATTATGCTATTTTTAAAATTGTTAGTGGAGCCGGAACGCCACCATTGAGTATAGGGTATAAATATCAACCTAACGGAAGTACAAATTTACCCTAATCAGATAAGCTTATCAAAGAGGGGGCAAAGTTTTTTACTTTGCCCCTTTTTTTGTCTCTTTAAAACCTTTTAGAGATATGATATAGTGCTTTTAGAATAGTCCGGGAATTGATGGTATTTTTTTACATAATGGCTTGTTCTCCTCTGGCGAATGAAAAAAGAATTTTTCGTGGTAAGATAGGGGGAGAACATTGGAATTTCATTCTCCTTTTAAAAGAGTTATTGGAAAGTTTTTTATCCGCCGACGCAGGAGACCACGGGCTTGCCTGTGGTTTCCGCCAGAGGTGGATCCGCCTTTGGCGGAGAATGCGCGAAGATTGCTTCGGCGGTTGAGCCCTTTATTAAGTATTCAGCGAAATCCGTCCTTTGGCGGGATGTCACTTCTGCCATAGGCTCCTTCAAAGGCGGATCCGCTTGGTAGCGGAAAATCCGCCTCTGGCGGAAAATGGGCAAGCCCTAAGGCGGATCCGCCTTAGGAGGAAGGTACCACGGGCTTGTTCCGTGGGGTGTTCCATGGATAAGCTTCATAAAAAAGATAATTCCTCTGAAGCCTCTTCAACAGGGTTTAATTTCGGCCAATTAAAATTTATCTTTCTTCTTCTTCTTTTTATCATTTCTCTTCTTTTCTTTTTTAAAAAAAACTTTGACCGTTTTGAGCTGGTAACTTTAGATTGGCGTTTCAGGTTAAGAGCTGAGCAAGTTGGTGATCCCCGCCTTGTTTTTATAGACATAAAGGAAGACTCTTTGAAATCTTTGGGAAGATGGCCTTTTGACCGTAAGTATCATGCCTTTTTAATCGAGGCCTTAACAGAGGCTCAGGCCTCAGCAATCGTATTTGATATTCTGTTTAGTGAAGAAAGCCCGTCCGATATGGAATTAATTGTAGCAACAAAGAAGGCCGGTTCTGTTTTTTATCCCGTGGCTTTTAAGCTCCCTAAAGGCCGCAGAAGTAATGAGTTTGATGCTCCTTTGATAAAAGAATTGCGGGAAGTTTGCGCCGGTTACGGCCATATTAATATTATTCCCGACATTGATGGAAAGATGAGACGGGTTCCTTTATTTATCAGATATAATGATGAATATGTCCCTCATTTATCTCTTAGTGTAGCTTTACGAGAGCTTGATATCCCTTTAAAGGAGGTCAGAAAAGAGAAGCATTCTATTAAATTAGGGGAGAAAATAAATATTCCTGTTGATGAGCAAAGATTCTGTCTTATCAACTATCTTGCTCCCTGGGGCAGGGCTTTTAAACATTATTCTTATTCGGATGTTGTGCGTTCCTATTACCAGAGAAAAAAGGAACAGCCGCCCCTTTTAGACCTTTCCTTATTTAAGGATAAAATTTGTTTTATCGGGCTTACTGCTACCGGAACGCATGATTTAAGAAGTACTCCTTTAGAAAAAAATTATGCTATGGTTGGTATTCACGCTAATCTGGTTAATTCTTTTTTGCAAAATAAATTTCTGCGCTGTTTGGGAAAATGGTCAAATTCCCTCCTGGGGATTTTGCTAATATTGGCTGTGTTATATATCGTAAATCTAAAAAAGTATCCTATAGTAGTTAATTTTTGCCTTTATATAGGGTTAGTTCTTATCTGGATTATATTTGTTGCTTTAGCCTTTGTGTTTTTTGGTATATGGATAAAATTGGTTTTTCCTTTGGCGCTTTCTCTTTTCCTGTATCTGGGTATTACCGGCTATAAATTTATCATAGAAGAAAAAGAAAAAAGATGGATCAGGAAAGCTTTCTCTCATTATGTGTCAGGAGAAATTATGGAAGAAATTTTGAAAGACCCGGCTAAACTTCGATTGGGAGGAGAAAGAAGGATCATTACTGTCTTATTCAGCGATATAAGGGGGTTTACTACTTATTCTGAGAAGCGAAAGCCGGAGGAGACAGTAAATATTTTAAACGAATATTTGGATGCCATGACAAAAGTAATTTTTAAAAATAAAGGAACCTTGGATAAATATGTAGGCGATGAGATTATGGCATTATTCGGAGCGCCTGCTCACGAAAGTCCTGAAATATGCGCGCAAAGAGCACTAAGAACCGCCTGCGAGATGATGGATGTCCTTAAGCAGCTTCAGGAAAAATGGGTAAACGAAGGTAAAGCCCCTTTAGATATAGGCATTGGAGTTAATACTGGAGAGATGGTAGTGGGCAATATGGGTTCGACCTTAGTGATGGATTATACGGTTATTGGCGATGCCGTAAATTTAGGGGCAAGAGTTGAGGCTCTTACCCGTCAGTTTAATAACCATATTATTATCACGGAATTCACCTATGCTTATGTCAAAGATATTATTGAGGCTAAGCCTCTTGAGTCCATAAAAGTTAAAGGAAAAGATATCCCGGTAATGATATATGAGGTTATAGGATTAAAGCCGGAAAACTCCGAATAGTAAAAACTATGTATCGATATTAATGTTGTGTTACAATATGTGCAGGGCATATTTAGGGTAATCTGGTATTTTGAGGGGTGGCGGAGTTTTAGAAAAAGGAAAGAAAAATGATGCTGAAAAAGTATTTCATAATATGAAGAAATTTAGAATCACAGGCATTTCTTTTATTATTGTTTTAATTTTGAGTGCCGGCAGTATTCTTTGGGCAGCAGAGATTATTTATTTAGAGGGTAAAGTTGAAGTAAAGCGTAAAAAAGAGAAGGATTGGGAGAAAGCAACCCTTGGCATGAAATTAGAGCCGGGAGATATGCTATGGACCAGAGGCATAGATTCAAGAGTAGATGTAGACCTGGATGAGGAAGATAAAGGGAAAAATATCTTTAAATTAGATGGGAATACGCAGTCAATATTGAGGGCTGATGCCGATCCCAGCCAAATCGATAGTGTGGATTTAGATTATGGTGATCTTTTCGCTAAGATAGAGAAGATAGAAGGAGATTCTACTTTCGATGTATATACGCTTACCGCGGTTGCAGGAGTAAGGGGAACAGATTGGGGAGTAAGCACTAATAAAGAAGAAGAGGAGTCAGATATAAGTTGTTATAAAGGCAGAATTTATGTCAAGGCATTTGATGAAGAGGGCAGATTGTTAGCGAAGATTGATGTCGATGCCGGCTATACGGTTCATGTTAAAAAGGCTCAGGCTCCTAGTGAGGCAACCGTGGTGCCTGAGGAGAAAAAGCAGGAGTACGAGGGATGGGATGAGGAAATCAGCGAATACATAGAAAAGGAGCAGAAAAAAGCTGAGGAAGGAGGCATTTCCAACCTGATAATTGATAAGGTAAAGGAGTTATATGAGGAATTCAAAAACGCTTATTCGCAAGGTGACATAAATGGAGTATTAAATTGTGTCGCCCGGGATTGGGAGAGTTCAGGAGGCCAAAGCTTTTATGATTTAGATGATAGATTGAATAATATCTTTTCGACTTTTGAACAGTTTCAGGTTGATATGAGCGGATTTTCCATCCAGCCGTCTGATGATCCGGAGTATGTTGCTAAAGTCAGCTATTATATGAAAATAGAAGCTTCTCTCCTTTCTGATCCCAGCATAAAACATCATGAAGAAGGGGATGTAATCGAATATATAAAGAAGGAAGGCGATAAATATCTTATTGCCAAAACCGTTGGGAAAGGCGCATTTTGATACCTAAACAAAGAAAGCTCTTCTTAAAAATAATCATTTTATTAGCTTTAATTTTTCCTGCATTTGCCCAGGGAAGCTCATCCGTTAACTCGATTTTTATCCCTACCTGGCAAGGTTTTGATTTTGCAAAAGCAAAGATAGTAGATAGGGAAGAAGGGGATATTGTTATTTTACCCGGGGGGATAGAGACAAGCTCGCTTCAAGTAGAGATTGCCGCTTTAGAGAAAGGATTTATCGAAGATATCAAAAATTTGCCTGAGGAAGAAGTAATCAACTGGACTAATTTTGAGGAGTATGTCATAGATATGCTTTATGCTGTAAGGACCGGTAATAAAAAATACGCTTTGTTTGAATTGATTGATGTTAAAGTTTCTGACGATGAAATAATCGGTATTGAAATTGAATATAAATACCAACCAAATGGCAGCAAGGAATTCGATTAAAGACTTATTTTAGTGCAGTAGCGAATGGCCTTTGGAATATCACGATGATTTGGTATGTTTACATTATCCGTTGTCGTGACAATACGCTTTATACCGGCATAACTAATAATTTGAAGCGTAGAATCCGCGAGCATAATAGCGGTAAGGGTTGTAGATATACTAAATGCCGTTGGCCGGTTGAATTAACCCAAATAATGCAGTTAGCATTATTTGCCCGTATACCCTGACGGGCAGGCTTCGTACGGGTCGACTCCAAATTTTCCCGTGGAAAATTTGGGAAAGTCGAGG
>JAGLUN010000063.1 GCA_023134705.1 Candidatus Omnitrophota bacterium
ATTCATCGCGTATCCAGGTGTTTTTCAAATGCATTTTTCCGGTTAATTGCCTTAATAAACGAAAATAATTCCTTTTCCTTGCCTTCTTCTATTAAATTTTTAAAAGTTCCCAGGATTTCTACAAACTCAGAGATATTCTTATTGATATTTTGCTGGTTAGAAAGAAAAATTTCAGTCCAGAGCCGAGCGGCAGAAGCGGATACGCGCGTCATATCATGAAAGCTTAGCGAAGAGAACTGATAGAATTTTGAAGGCACTAGTTTGGTTAAAGAAAAAGAGAGTATATGCGGAAAATGAGATATGTAAGAAAGAATTTTGTCATGCATTCCAGGAGTTAAAAAACGCACTTTTGCCCCAAAAGCTTTCCAGACCATTCTTATATTTTTTACATTTTTATTTTTAGAAGCGGAAGTAATAAGGCATAAAGTACCCTTATACAAATCCTTATACGCATATTCGGCTCCACTTTTTTCACTGCCGCATAGAGGATGGCACCCCACAAAATTATCTCGTTTGGGCAATAATTTCTTCGCCACCCTATGGATTTCTCTCTTTGTACTTCCTAAATCCATGACCACGGTTTCTTTTCCCAAAAAAGGAGCTATCAGTTCCAAATAATCAACTATCAAAGATACAGGTAAGGCTAAAACTAAAAGATCAGAGCCCTTTACTACTTTTTTCAAATCGCTGCTCACCTCATCCAGGATATCTATTTTTTTAAGTCTTTTAAAAGAACTCTCTTTCCTGGCGAATCCCACTGTTTTACTCTGGGGAAACTTCTCTTTAAAAGCTAAAGCAAAAGAACCACCCATGAGCCCTACACCGATTATACCTACTCTTTTAAACATATAAACCAAAGATTAAACTGCGAATTTGATCCTCGATATTAGATACTCGATGCTCGTCTTAAAGTAAAGGTTAAATAGTTCTAGGCCAATATCCCGTATCCCGTATCGAGTATCTAGCATCTTATTTTATATACTTCTCCCCACTACTTCTGCCAACGGTGAAAGTTCCTTCATAAGCTGAAAAAAATTCTCCGGCAGAAGCTGTTGCGGTCCGTCACTTAAAGCTTCCTCAGGATTAGCGTGAACTTCAATTAATAATCCATCACAGCCGCAAACTACCGCCGCTTTACTTAAAGGGGGAACTAAAAATCTTTTCCCCGTAGCATGTGAAGGATCCACGACTATGGGAAGATGAGAAAGTACTTTAATCAAAGGCACAGCACTTAAATCTAGAGTGTTGCGGGTAGCATCTTCAAATGTCCTTATCCCTCTTTCACATAAAATAACGTTAAAATTGCCTTCCGAAAGTATGTATTCCGCACTCATAAGTAACTCTTTTATTGTAGCACTCAATCCTCTTTTTAAAAGTACAGGTTTCTTGATTTGCCCTACTTCTTTTAAAAGATTAAAATTTTGCATATTTCTCGCCCCGATTTGCAGGATATCGGTGTACTTAGATATCAACTCCACATCTCTGGGATCCATAACTTCAGTAATAGTAGGAATATCTAAATGAAGAGAAACTTCCTTTAAAATCTTAAGTCCGTCTTCACCTAACCCCTGAAAAGCGTAGGGAGAAGTACGGGGCTTAAACGCTCCTCCTCTCAAAAGCTTCGCTCCGGCAGCTTTTATTTCCTTACTCACACTAAATAATTGGTTTTCCGATTCGATAGAGCAAGGGCCGGCAATAACAACTATACTCTTACCGCCGAATTCCACACCTTCTGTTATCTTTACTATAGAATCGTTTTTTTTAAATTCTCGTGAAACAAGTTTATAGGGAGCAAGCACAGAGAGCACTTTTTCCACGCCGGGGAATACTTCAAAAGGCTGAATTCGCGCTCTATCCTCAGGCCCGATAATTCCCACAATAGTTCTTTCCTCACCCTGAGATAACATTGATTTAAGCCCAAGCTTTTCTATTCTCGAAATCACCCGTTTAATTTCATCCTGGCTCGCGCTCTTCTTAAATATAATTATCATCTTACGCTCCCTCCTCTAACAAGTTAATAGGACGCAGATAAATCAGGATTAAAAAATCCTATAAATCTGTACCCTGCCAATCTCTTCGATGCTTTTAATAATCTTCTCAGTCAGTTCTTTATACTTTCCGCTCAGGCGGATTCGTTTACCCGCCTCTGGCAGACAATAAGTTTCTAATTTTTTTACAAATTTTCCGCCAAAGGACGGGTTTCGCTGAATACTTAATAAAGTACTCAACCGCCGCAACACCCCCTCTGCGCATCATCCATGGGTAAATCCGTAGTCTTCTGCGTAGGCGGATAAAAGTATTGTCAACTGTAATTCGTATTATTCGACTTCCAGATATTTCCTTAGATAATGAATAAACTTTCTGTTCTCTTTATGTAATCCCACGGTTAGCCTGAAAAAGTTTTTCAATCCCCAGGGATTCAGGCTTCTTATTATTACCCCTTTTCTTAACAAATAATCATATAAAGGCGTAACATCTTCTTTAAAATTAACCAAAACCGAATTAGTTACACTCTCAATAAATTCCAGATCTATTTTTTTAAACTCTTTGTATAAATAGCCTTTTTCTTTTTTTATATGAACTTTTACTTTTCTCAAGAATGCTTCATTAAAAAGTGCTGAATAAGCGCACTTCTGAGCGAATCTATTCACATTAAAAGGTTCCCGCACTTTATTAAGAACCTGCCCAATTTCGGGAGTGGTAATACCATAGCCAATCCTTAAACCTGCCAGACCGTACGCTTTAGAAAATGTTCTGGAAATAATTATATTCCCCCTTTTTCGTAAAAATGACAAAGTTTGGGGAAAATCTTTTTTATCCGCGAATTCATAGTAAGCTTCATCAAAAAAAAGCAGGATATCCCGGGGGATCTTTTCGAGAAAATTCGCTACCTCTCTATGGCTTAGATAAGTACCGTGAGGGTTATCGGGATTAGCAATAAAAACAATCTTTGTTTTTTTAGTTACCGCTCGAGCCATTGCTTTTAAATCATAGCGGTAATTACTAAATGGTACCCGCTTAATTTTTGCCCCTTCAACCTGAGACTGGATTTCATAGATTAAAAATGTAGGGAAACCGACTAAGACTTCATCCCCTTTACTTATAAACCCGCGTAAAGCCAGAATAATAAGCTCATCGGAACCATTACCGAATATCAACTCCGCTTCTTTTACCCTTAATTTCTTCGCCAAAGCTTTTCGTAAATAAAAACAGTTTGCTTCAGGATAACGGTTTACATTCTTTAATTCTTCTAAAACAACTTTTCCTAAATACAAAGGCGGAAAAGGAATTTCATTGGAAGCAAGCTTGTAAATTTCTTTTATGTTAAACTCCCGCTGCAATTCTTCTATAGGTTTACCCGGTTTATAAATATTTATATTCTTCAAAAATTTTTTTGCGGACAGCGTCATTTTGTAAACCCTCTTTTTTTATGGTGTTCCAACTCGGTCATTAGCCTCCGATCATCCGGGTTAACTAATATTTTCTAACGATTAATTTTTGATTGATGAATTCGACTAACTTTCCTTGGGGTACGAACCTAAAATTTTTATAAAATTACACCTTTTTTCTAAATCCTTCAGGCTTTTCTCCGCATTAACATCCATACGATGGCCTTGGAAATCCACGAAGAAATAATACTCCCACGCTTTTTTCTTAGAAGGACGTGATTCTATTTTAGTCAGATTTATGTTATTCTTTTTAAATGAATAAAGGGAATCGTACAGAGCCCCTGCCGTATCTTTAATGGAAAAAAGGATAGAAGTCTTATCTTCACCGGAAGGGGAACTATCTTTTTTAGAAACGACTAAAAAGCGGGTAATATTGGTTGGTGCATCATGTATATTAAAACTGATTACCTGTAAATTATAAAGCGAAGCTAAGATTTTACTCCCGATACAAGCATTATTTCTGCTTTTAGTAACTTCCACAGCAGCCTTTGCCGTGGATACTACGGGAACCAATTGTGCCTTGGGAAAATGCCTTATCAACCAATTTCTACATTGGGCGAAAACCTGAGGATTAGAATAAATCCTCTTTATTTGATTCTCACTGTGAGAAGAAAGAAGATTATGGTGGATGTCCATAATGATTTCCGCGCATATCTTAAGGTTTGATTCAAGAAACATGTCAAGAGTATAATTGACTACACCTTCTATAGAATTTTCTACCGGAACTACACCGTAATCCACCTCCCCTTTTTCCACCAGGTTAAAAACCTCACTAATACTATAACAATTTATATACTTGACTTTCTTCCCGAATTTCTTTACTGCCGCCAGATGGGTAAAAGTCCCTTGCGGGCCGAGATAAGCTATTCTTATTTCAACTTTTAATGCCCTGAAGACAGAAAATATTTCCTTAAAAATCAATTCGATATCAGAATCAAGCAAAGCTCCCTGGTTAAACGCTTTTAGTCTTTTTAAAATATCCGCCTCTCTTTCCGGAGAAAAAATTTTCAGATTTTTTTTCTCTTTAACAAGATTTATTTTTTTTACTATTTCCGCGCGCCGCAGAAAAAGTTTAAGAACACTATTATCAATACTATCGATTATTTTTCTTAAATCTTTTAAATCCATATTATATCCTCAACCCCGTTGTTGCTTCTTCTAAAGCCTCCCGGCTTCCTATATCCAGCCATATCCCTTTAAACAAGAATGAATAAGTTTTTGTTTTACTAATCAGCCAACTAATATATTGGCCGGCCATATCAACATTTTCGTAAGACCCTATATACTTATCAATAAAATTTAAAGATTCTCCGGGAAAAAAATAAAGGCAAGTGGCGACTAATGAACTTTTCGGGCTTTCCGGCTTTTCAATAAACTCTTCGATTAAACTATCTTTGTTTATTTTAACTACACCGAACTGAGAAGCCGATTCTTTATTCTTAATATCGTAAATACCCACGACGGGAGAAGGAGCTCTCTCCAAAGAAAAAGACACAAATTCCTCAAGCCCCCAGTTAAAAAAATTATCTGACCCCAGAATAAGCCAATTATCCCGGTTATTGCCGATAGCAAATTTAATGTCACCGACAACCCCCCGTTTATCCCCGGGGTCATTTGAACCGTCATTCAATATTTTTATGTCTTCTCTTTTAAATTCCTCTTTCCAGTCAAGAAAGCGCCGATAGAATTTATTATTAGTAACGATAATTATTTCATCTAAATTAACTGTTTTTTTGAGGCCATCGACTTTTTTTATAATATGATTAAGAAGAGGCTCTTCATCAATAAGAAGAAAAGTTTTGGGAAGATCTAAAGTCAAAGGGTATAGTCTTGTCCCGTATCCTGCGGCCAGAATAAGTACTCTCATAGTCTATTTACAAACTTATAGAAATCATTTTTTAAAATACGCTTCATTTGTTCCTGCAAAAATCTTTCTACTTCTCTTGATGTTGAAAAATTCAAAGCACCCTGCGCAATTTTTTGCGCGTCTTTAAAAGAAATATGTCTTATTATTTCTTTTACCTGAGGTATCGTAGGCGGAGGCATACTAAATTCATCTAATCCCAAACCAACAAGGAGAATACTGAATGAAACCTCCCCGGCCATTTCCCCGCACATACCCACCCATATATTATTCCTATGCGCGGCTTCAATTATGCCACTAACTAGCTTTAAAACTGCCGGGTGAGCTGGCTCATATAAATAAGCTACTTTTTCGTCAGCCCTATCCACGGCTAAAGAATACTGGATTAAATCATTCGTCCCTATGCTGAAGAAATCGCACTCTTTGGCTAAAATATCGGCAGTTAACGCTGCCGAAGGCACTTCAATCATCACTCCCAAAGCTATTTTCTCGTCAAATTTCTTATTTTCCTTCTTTAGCTCTTTTTTACATTCTTCCAGAATTTTCTTTGCTTCTCTTAATTCTTCTACTCCGGAAATCATAGGAAACATTATCTTAATATTTCCTTCACTGGAAGCCCGAAGAATTGCTCTAAGCTGCACTTTGAAAATCTGAGTATTAGCCAGACAAAATCTGATGGCTCTCCATCCCAAAAAAGGAGTCATTTCTCTGGGCATGTCCGGCTTTGATAAAAACTTATCTCCCCCGATGTCTATAGTTCTTATGATTATGGAATGAGACCTTACCTTCTTTGCTACCTCAAGATAGGCTTTATATTGTTCTTCCTCCAAGGGTAATACTCTTCTCCCTAAAAACAAAAATTCCGTACGATAAAGGCCTATGCCTTCAGCTCCGTATCGCTTGATTAAGGATAATTCCTCCGGTAACTCTATATTGGCGGAAACAACTATACTTTTGCCATCTTTGGTTTCCGCCTTTAAGAGCCTTGAGATGTGTATAGCTTTACTAACTTTACTTAAATCCTTTAGCTTTTTCTGGTATTCTCTTAAAACCTTTTCTGTGGGATTTATATAAACCAAGCCTTCAAAGCCATCAACGATTAGGATTTCATCTCCCTTGACACTTTTATTAGCAATCTCTGTCCCCACTACAGCCGGGATACTCAAACTTCGGGCAATAATTGCTGTATGAGAAGTCCTTCCTCCGATATCGATCACAAAACCTAAAACTTTATCCTTAGGAAGAGCTACGGTATCTGTGGGCGATAAATCGTAAGCTACTATCACAACTTCTTCTTTTAATTTATCTAAAGAAACTCTTTCCTGTTTTAACATTCTTCGCAAAACTCTTTTCCCTACATCTTCAATGTCAAAAGCTCTTTCCCTTAAATATTCATCATCTAATTTCCTAAGGGTATTAGTATATTTATTGAGACTCTGAGAAAAAGCATATTCTACATTCACTTTTTTATTTTTAATCTGCATAATAATATCTTCAATAAGCATCCTATCTTCAAGTACTAACATGTGAACTTCAAAAATTTGAGCATGGTCATAGCCCATCTCATCAGCGATTCTCTTTTGAAGACTGCCTATCGTCTTTCTTGTGTCTATAAGCGCTTCTTCCAAGCGGTAAATCTCCCGGGAAATGTCTTCATGGGATATTTTACTTTTGGGGACAATTATTTCTTCCTTACCCACATAAAAGGCTTTTCCAATAGATATACCGCCTGAGGCCGCGATCCCTTTTAATTTAATCATCGCCTCTTCGCTCCAGGAATTCTTTTAATTCTGAAAGTGCTTCTTTGGCATCTTCCCCTTCCACAACCAGCCTCACTTTCGCCCCTTTATTTATACCTAAGCTTAAAATAGCTATTATCGACTTCCCATCCACATATTCGCCATGCTTTTCCAACTTTACTATTGAATCGTATTGGTTGGCAATTTGAACAAAAACAGCTGCCGGCCGCGCGTGCAGCCCGTAAGAATTCGCTACAATGATTTCTTCCTTAAAGTTTTGCATGTTTTCTTAAAATAATTATAAATGTTTATTATCTGTTTGGCAGTCTTATAAGGATCATGCCTTAAATGATTAGTTTTACTGACAACATCATTTTCGAAAACGAAAATATTACGTTCTTTTATCCTGCGAATATCAAGGATGACAGGAAAAGACTCTTCCTGCGAATATTTCAAAAGCAAATCATGTTCTAATTTCCCACAATTAACCAGACAACAATTCATTATATCTTTACCAATGTGGGAAATTAAGGCTTCTACATGTTCGTAAGCAGTAAATCCATCGGTTTCTCCATATTGAGTCATTACGTTGCATATATATATTTTAGGAATATCCTTTCTTCTACAAATGGTCTCACCTATTTCTTTAAGAAGAAGGTTAGGTAAAATACTGGTAAACAAACTGCCCGGACCGAGAAGAATGATATCCGCTTCTTTTATTACCTCAAGAGCCAAAGGATTTGGTTTCGCGTCTTCAGGCACAAGATATATTCTCTTTATAGGTTTCTTCTCTTTAGGTATCTTATCTTCACCTTCTTTCATAGAGCCGTCAAGATACTCTGCTTTTAACCTTATGTTCTCAAGGCTTGAAGGAACAACTTTCCCTCTTATTGCTAATACTTTACTCGATTCCTCTACCGCATCCTGAAAGCTGCCGGCTACTTGAGTCATAGCAGTAATAAATAAATTCCCAAAACTATGTCCTTTTATCCCGTTTCCTTCCTGAAAACGATACTGGAACAAATCACGCATAAGCTGAGGAGCCTCTGCTAAAGAAACCAAACAATGCCTTATGTCCCCCGGTGGTAAAATCCCAAACTCTTCTCTCAATCTTCCCGAAGAACCGCCTTCATCAGCTACAGTAACAATACCAGCGACATTAGAAGTGTATTCCTTTAATCCCTCTAAAATCGTGGATAATCCCGTGCCTCCGCCAAAGGCTACGATTTTAGGGCCCTTAGATAAATATCTCTTTTCATAAATTATATCGATTAATTCCTTATCCTTATTAGGATAAATAACTTCAAAAAAACTTTTTATAAGAGAAACTGTGCCCACGGAAAAAGCCCCTATCCCAACAGCAATGACAAGGAAAGAAACCATTCTTAGTGCAAAATGCTTATCTTTAGAAAGATACGGAGATGCTACCAAGATAAAGATCAGCCCTATAAGTAAAAGGGAAATCCATCGTTTTATCTTCAATCCCGGGTAAAACCATTTGATAAACTTCAGAATTTTTTTCACCGTACAAGTTTATACTGCCGTTTTATAAGAGATATAAGTTCTTCTTCTGTTTTAACATGTCTCACATCCTGAACAAAATATTTATCTCTCAGGATTCTGGCTAAAAGAGCAAGTATCTTTAGATGGGAACCCGCTTCTTTTTGATTAGAAAGGAGGGTAACCACAATATAGACAGGACCATCGTCTAAAGAGTCAAAATTAATCCCAGTTGGCGAAATTCCTACACATAAAATTATATTTTTTATACATTCCAAACGCGCGTGAGGTAAAGCAATACCCCCGCCAATAGCAGTAGAGCCCATCTCTTCCCTTTGAAGAAGCATTTTTAGCATCTCCTTCTTATAAATCTTGTTAACCTTGCCTATGGATATAAGATGGTCTAAAACGTGAGAAAGAATATTCCGTTTACTTTTACCCTTTAAATTAAGAATAACATTACTTTTATCTAAACAATTTAATAAATCTATCTGCATTTATTTAAGTATTCTTTCTGGCTAACGAAACTACAAAGAACGTTAGATAATACATTCCGGGAAACTATTTATTTTCCAATAGTATCTTAACCCAAATAATGCAGTTAGCATTATTTGCCCGTAGAGTCGACTCCAAATTTTCCACAGGGAAATTTGGGAAAGTCGAGGTTACCAT
>JAGLUN010000064.1 GCA_023134705.1 Candidatus Omnitrophota bacterium
TCAAATGCATTTTTCCGGTTAATAACACCCTCTATCCGCCATATGCTATGTGCTATAGCCTATTAGCTAATTTTGGAGCGGGCGAAGGGGGTCGAACCCTCGACCTTCACGTTGGCAACGTGACGCTCTAGCCAACTGAGCTACACCCGCATTTATATAATTATTGTAGATAAACGAATCGACTCTTTTCTCAAAATCAAAGGTATCCGGCCGAAAAATATCTTATTTCCTGATTATCTCTTGCGGACGGGGAGAGTTGAACTCCCACCCTTTACAGGACATGATCCTAAGTCATGCGCGTCTGCCAGTTCCGCCACGTCCGCGCGCGCCGCAATTTAAAACAACTTATGGAACACCCCACGGGTAAACCCATAGTCTTCTGCGTAGGCGGATAAAAATCTGCGTCTATATCTATCTACGGCTATTCGCATATAATCTGCGGAAATTTGCGGCTATAAGTTTTCGCCTCCTGCTCCTCCTCCAATCTTTCAAAAAGCGCTCATACTCTTTAAGGCTCCTATCTACAATCACCTGCTCATTAAAATAAATGAGCCGCCCGAGGCTCGAACTCGGGACCCCCGGCTTAAAAGGCAGGTGCTCTACCGACTGAGCTAGCGGCTCGTTTTCAAATTCGATGGAGCAATTGTTTCAAGAAATCACTCTCTGACTTCCGGGATAACCCGGCTACAGCCTCGTTAGAATTCTCTTAATTCCTTCTCTTTACCTTCTAAAATCGTCTCTATACTTTTGATATATTCGTCAGTAAATTTCTGGAGTTCCGCCTCAGATTTAAATTCATCATCTTTCGAAATTTTTTTTTCTTTCTCCATTTTCTTTATTTTTTCTTTAATATCCCTTCTTATCGTCCTTATAGAAACCTTTCCTTCTTCAGCTATTTTCTTAACAATTTTTATCAATTCTTCTCTTCTTTCTTCCGATAGCGGAGGAATAATCAATCTTACTATTTTGTTATCTACAATAGGCGTTATTCCTAAATCACTCTGTAAAAGTGCTTTTTCCATTTCCTTTATGCACCCGGGATCCCAGGGACTTATTACTAAAAGCTTAGCTTCCGGGACACTTATCGTCGCTATATCTTTAAGAAGTGTAGGGGTACCATAATAATTTACTCTTATCCCTTCCACCAACTTCGGATTGGCTCTACCTGATCTCACTTCCAAAAATTCCCGTTTTATAGCTTCCACCGCTTTCTTCATTTGCACTTCCGTATCTTTTAAAAATTGTTTAGCAAGCATATTTACCCCCTACCATTCTAAGAACCAGTTTTTAAATGAATAGAAAGATCTAATGTCTACCTCAAGTTCTAACTTAACTTATACAAGTGCCTATTTTTTTATCCAGGACTATATTCTTTAAATTATTCTTTTTAATGAAGTTAAAAACAATAATCGGGACTTTATTCTCCATACATAAAGTAATAGCTGTAGCATCCATTATTTTAAGGCCTTTATTTATTACCTTTATGTAGCTTAATTTTTTAAAAAATACCGCCTTCTTATTTTTAAAAGGGTCTTCGGAATAAACTCCATCCACTTTGGTTCCTTTAAGAAGAACCTCCGCCTCTATTTCAACACTCCGTAAAGCAGCAGCAGTATCAGTCGTAAAATACGGATTGCCTGTGCCGGCAACAAATATCACTACTCTCTTTTTTTCCAGATGTCTTATCGCTCTTCTTCTTATATAAGGTTCAGCAATTTTATTCATTTCAATTGCCGTAAGAACCCTTGTCGGAACCCCTATATTCTCTAAAGCATTTTGCAGCGCTAAACCATTTAAAACCGTAGCCAGCATCCCCATATAATCGGCAACCGTACGTTCTATTTGAAATTCCCCAAAAGCCTGACTTCCCCTAAAGATATTCCCCCCACCTACCACTAAAGCTACTTCGATTCCTAACTTCTTTACACCCCTTATCTGCTCTGCCAAATGCACACAGACATTGCTGTCAATACCATGTCCTTTTTCTCCCGAAAAAGCTTCTCCGCTTAGCTTTAAAAGGATTCTTTTGAATTTAGGCTGCTTCATCTTCTCCCAGGAAAAAACGGACGAACCTCTTTATAACGACATTTTCGCCGGTTTGAGAAATTACCTGTTTTAAATAATCCGCTATGCTAAGAGAATTATCTTTTACAAAGATTTGGCTTAATAAACAATACTCCTTCGTATAATTATCGATATCTTCAATATTTTCTAATCCTTCCTGGGGAATATCTTCTTTTTTAAGATATTTAGGATTTACAGCCGCAATATGCATAGCAATGTCTTTAGCAAATTTCTTGAATATATCCGTGTGGGCAACGAAATCAGTCTCACAATTTATCTCAATAAGTACTCCTAAATTACCTCCGAAATGGACATATGCTTCCACCAAACCTTGAGAAGTTTTCCTGTTTTTTTTCTTCTGCATAACTTCTATCCCACGTTTTTTAAGAGTCTCATAAGCTTTATTGAAATCTCCTCCCACTTCTTCTAAGGCTTTCTTACAGACATTTATCCCTAAAGAAGTAGTTTCTCTTAGTTTTTTAATCTTATCCAGACTCATCTTCAATCCTCCTTTTGCTGCGGATCTTTCTCACTTTCTGCCTTCTTGTGGCCTGTTTTCTTACTCCCTTTCTTAATTATCTCCTTATCCAATTTTACTTCTTCCTCTTTATCTTCCTTTATTTTATCCTCTTTATGCTCCGCCTCCCGAGCAACTGCCGCTTCCTCTTCCATAGTCTTAACCTTCAATTCCTGAAGTTCCTTAGAAATAGCTTCTACAAGATACTGAGTAATAAATTTTACGGATTTTATAGCATCATCGTTCCCAGGGACCGGATGAGTAATAACATCGGGGTTTCCGTCTGTATCGATCAAAGCCACAATAGGAATAGAAAGCTTATTCGCTTCTTTTACACAGGCCACTTCCTTTTTCGGATCTACCAGATAAATACACTGCGGCAAACCCTTTAAGGAAGTTACTCCTAAATAAACCTTCTGCATTCTTTCAAGTTCTTTGTTTAAACTTACTATTTCCTTATGAGGTAACTTAAGAAGCTCTCCCTTCTCTTTCCTCTCTTTTAACTCCAGATACCTATTTATTCTACTCCTTATAGTTGAAAAATTGGTAAGGAATCCGCCAACCCATTTTTCGCAGATATAAGGCATTTCGCAAGTGAGAGCTAACTCTTTCACTACCGTACGAAGCTGCCTTTTTGTTGAAACAAAAAGGATTTTACCGTTATTTTTAACGGTATCTACCAAAAATTGTTTCGCTTCTTCCAATTTCTGGGCTGTTTTTTCCAGATCAATAATATAAATATTCTTTTTCTTGCCAAAGATGAATCTTTTCATCTTTGGATTCCAATGTTTACTTAAATGGCCGAAATGTACGCCACTTTCTAAAAGATCCCTTATAATTTCTGGTAACACTATAATCCTCCTTTTTTAAGAATAAAGTATACCATATAATCAATCTGTTGCAATAGTTTTATTTTCCGTGGAAATTTTGGGATTTAGATGTTAAACTGCAACTCGTAAAGGCGGTTGTATATCTTATTTTCTTTCAAAAGAGATGCGTGATTTCCAACTTCTACAATTCTCCCCTGGTCTAAAACCACTATTTTAGAAGCATTTTGTACCGTCGAAAACCGGTGGGCAATCACAAAAACAGTCTTATCCTTCATAAGATTGTCCAGGGCTTCCTGAATTAATCTTTCTGCTTTCGAATCAAGATGGCTGGTAGCTTCATCAAGGATTAAAATAGGGGAACCTTTAAGAATCGCTCTGGCAATAGCTATCCTTTGCTTCTGACCTCCCGACAATTTAAAACCTCTTTCTCCTATTACCGTATCGAATTTCTTAGGAAACTTCATTATAAATTCATAAGCATAAGCCTCTTTTGCCACGGCGGCTATTTCTTCAAACGTAGCGTTTTCTTTCCCGTAAGAAATATTTTCTCTTACTGTAGCATTAAACAAAACCATATCCTGAGAAACCACAGAAATTAAATTTCTTAAAGATTTGATTTCCAGGTCTTTTACATCGATATCATCAATAAGTACCCTGCCCTTCTGGACATCGTACAAGCGAGGTAAAAGACTAACCAAGGTAGATTTTCCTGCTCCCGAATAACCCACTAAAGCAATTATTTCATTTTTACGGCTTTTTAAATTAATTTCTTTTAAAACATAATCGTCACTCTCCGAATATTTAAACCAGACATTACTAAAAGTAATACTTTTTTTAAAAGCGGGAATAGCAATCGCCCCTTCTTTCTCTTTTATTAAAGGCACTTCCTCCAATATTTCGTATATCCGTTTAGAAGCAGCAAGAGCCTGTTGGTTTATGGAATGTACATTAGAAAGCTTTTTAAACGGCCTTATCATTGACATAAGCGATCCCAGGAAAAGACAGAAAACGCCAAAAGAAAGCTTTCCTGCGATAACTTCCTTTCCCGCTACTAAAAGGATCACCACTGCTCCCAAGGCTCCGATTATTTCAGTTAAAGGAGAAAGCAATAAAGTCCTCTTAACGCTTTTTAGAGTATATTTATAATATTGGGTATTTATTTTATCGAACCGTTTATATTCGTAATCTTCTCTGGTAAAAACTTTTACGATATAAGCCCCCTGAAGAGTTTCGGTCAAAAGCGAATTTAAATCTGCCATCTTCTTTTGGACTTCAAAGGAAATTTTCTTTATCGTTTTACCAATTTTCAATACCGGGAATAAAATCAAGGGGAAAATTATGAACGAGATCAATGCTAACTTCCAGTAGATAAAAAAAGCAACACAGGTAAAAAGGATTATCTGCATCGACTGATAGATAAGGTCAGTAAGGCCGTAAGAAATAGCAGTAGTTACAAATCCCACATCATTGGTAATCCGTGAAATTAATTCACCTGTCCGCCTGCGGGAATAAAAATCCAAAGATAAATCCTGAAATTTCCTATAAATCCGGTTTTTTATCTCCCTAACAGCTGCCTGACCGGCCATGTTCATAAGATAATTCTGTAAAAAAAAGAAAACACCTTTTAAAAGGAAAAGAATAGGGAGAACAACCGCTATCCCTTTTAAGATTACTAAGGGCGGGAAATCGTTTAATTTTTCTATCAAAGAGGACAAAAACAACGGCAACTCAACAGGGATAACTATTTTTTTATTCGTAAGAGCCCGGTCAAAAAGCGGGACAATTATTCCTAAAGAAACTCCGTCAAAAAGCGTTACCCCCCCCATACATATAGAGGCCAAAATAAGAAGCCCCTTATAAGGTTTTACAAATTTTAATAATCTACAATAATCCTTCATAAGCAAAGGCGATTTTATCACACAGATTGACTTTTCTCAAGGACTTTGATAAAATCAAAACATTCTTATTTTTAAAAAAATTCTGACAAAATAAACAGGGGAACCGTGTTATATTATCCCATAAATCAAAAATCCTGAAAAGCAGATAAAATTATGAGAGCAGGAGTAATAGGAATAGGAAAATTAGGCAGTATCCATTTACGTATTTATAAAGAAATCAGGAAGATAAAAGAAATCTATCTTGTAGATACCGACAAAAGTAAGCTTTCCTGCCACCCGGGTATGCCTAATTTCTGCGATTATCGCCGGCTAAAGGGAAAAGTCGACTTTGTAACTATTGCTACCCCCACTTCCAGCCATTTTGAAATAGCCGAATTCTTCTTAAAGAATAGAATTCCTGTCCTGGTAGAAAAACCGATTACTCAAAATTTAAAACAAGCGAAAAAACTCCTTACAATCGCCAAAGAAAAGAAGATTCTTCTTTTTGTAGGACATGTGGAAAGATACAATAACGCTTATCTGGCGGTAAAAAAAATCACAAAGAATCCTTTGTTTATTGAATGCCACCGCTTAAGCCTTTATCCAAACCGCTCTTTAGACGTCAGTGTTGTCCTGGATTTAATGATCCATGATTTAGACATAATCCTTTATTTGCTGAAAGACAAGATTAAACGCGTGGAAGCAAAAGGAGTAAAAGTCCTTTCCCCTTCCCAGGATATTGCTAATGCCCGGATAACTTTTCAAAAAGGATGTGTCGCGAATATAACTTCCTCGAGGATATCGGCAAAAAAAGAAAGAAAAATAAGGATATTTATGCCTAACTGCTACGTATCCTTGGATTATGCCAATCAACAAGTGGAAATATATAAAAAGCTGAAGAACAAAATAAAAAAAGAATTTCTCCCCATAAATAAGGAAGAACCTTTGAAAAAAGAACTTCAGGAGTTTATAAATTTAGTAAAAAATAAAAAGGCCCCTCTTGAATCCGGGATAAAAGCAAAAGACGCTTTAGCTCTTGCCTTAAGAATCCAAAAGATACTGGAACGGAATTCATGAAAAAGATTGTTTTTGTAGCTGGCGACAAATCCGGTGATTTTTATGCCGGCCTTTTAACTAAAGAATTAAAAACGCTCTATCAAAATAAACTAGAAGTTTATTCCTTTGGCGGCCCCGCTTTAGCCAAGAATTCCCGCCAAATTATTAACCTCACCGAATATGCCGTGTCCGGAATATTTGAAGTAGCTCGGAATTTAGGAAAAATTTTATCCGTATTCACAAAAACGATTGAAGGGATAAAAGCTATTGATCCCGATTTGATAATTTTAGTTGATTTTCCCGATTTCAACCTGCGGATAGCAAAAAAACTGAATAACCAATTTAAAATATTTTATTATATAAGCCCCCAGGTATGGGCCTGGCGAAAGAAAAGGGTAAACCTTATAAAAAAATATACCGATAAAATTATCGTAATATTCAAATTCGAAGAAGAATTCTATAAGAAGAAACAAACCGATGTCCTCTACTTCGGCCATCCTCTCCTAGACAGTATAAACTCCGAACAATCCCAGCCGCAGAAGCTCATTCTTTTACTGCCCGGTTCGAGAGAGAATGAAATCCGGAATCACCTTCCAGTTATGTTAAAGGCAAAAAAAATAATGGAAAAAGAAATTAAAAACTACCGGTTCCTCATTGTACGGCCGGAGAATATAGAAGAAGAATTTTACAAACAAATCGGCGGGGAAAACTTAAACATAATACCTCATTCTTACGATATTATTTCTAAAGCGGAATTCATTATAACCAGCTCAGGTACGGCGACCCTGGAAATCGCTATTATGGAAATACCTTTTCTTTTAATATATAAAGTCCACTCCTTAACCTGGCTAATTTTAAGAATGATGGTAAAGATAAAATTTATCGGGATGCCCAATATCATAGCCAAAAGAAAAATTGTAGAAGAATACATTCAAAACAAAGCTACTCCGCAAAATATAGCCGGGTATTGCTTAAGGATAATTAAAAATAAAGATGAATATTCCAAACTTAAGGAAGGATTAAAAGGAATTAAAGAGAAACTCACCCCCTACGGAGCCATAGAAAACACGGTGAAGTTTATCGGTAGCTACCTGGGGATTGAGAATGATTCCGGCAAATAAGGGCCAGGCCTGACTGGCTCCCTATAGGACTCTTAATTATGATTATTCCATTTGTTAGACATTTTTATTTTTTTTCAAATAATTAACGTCTAATTTATCTTTTTCTCTACCAGTGGATTGTTTGTTTTTGATAAGATTATCTTTTGATATGAATGGTATTTTGAGACTCTCGATTTCTATAAGTTCCTTTGTTTTGTAGGCTTCTTCAAAAATTACACCATCAATATGTGTAATTATATCAATGCGGCGAGGCGCGACTCCTATTTGAAAAATTACACCTTTTTCCACAAAGGCTTTTTCGGTTATGTCGAATAGAGAGGCGCCAAATTCAGAAAGACATTTGTATATCTTTTTTGAATTTTCGGCAGATGCTTCTACCCATATATCAAAATCCCCTGTGGCGCGAGGATAGCCATATGCACCCATAGCATAGGCACCAACAATGAGGAATTTTACCTCATTGTTTAATAAAATTTGTAACATTTCTTTGTAATCTTCGTTCAACATATGGCGACTCCCTTAATGACCACAATTCGGCCGTGAGTTCCCACATAAAAGAAATTCTTTCTGCGGGAGATATTTTCGCAAAACCCTCATCATTTTTTGATACTTTACCAATATAGATTTTATTCCGATTTACTTTCATATAATAAATATTATACCATAATTTTTAATTTTTTATTCGTCTAACATAAAAATCAGTGTCATCTTGCCAGCTTTCGGACTCTTTGCAAAGTATCGTGTATCGGACAGGCCTTAGGCCTGTCCCTACATATTTTATTATTTTTTAATTTATTGATTTGTTTGGTGTTAAATGGCCGGTCAACTTGTCCTGAGCCTGTCGAAGGAGGCCCGGGCCCCTACAGGACTGTTAATTTTGTTGTTTGATATTTAAAATACGCAATAATATTACCTATTGTAGGGGCACGGTTCCCCCACCCCCACGATTTACCTAGTATCCTGCCCTCGTCTTTGTTAATGCATTTTTGCATGTTTGCATCAACGTCCCCCCTCCTCTTTACTTAAGATATCCCAATAGGTCTTGGACCTTTATGTTCCCTGCCCTTTGCTATGTCAAGATATAAAGCGCTGTTAATCAGGCCAATGTGACTGAAAGCCTGAGGAAAATTACCAATCTGCTTGTGAGTTTCCGGATCAATTTCTTCTGATAGAAGCCCTAACGGACTGACATAATTGAGTATCTTTGAAAAAATCTCTTCTGCCTCTTTTACTCTCCCGGAAAGAGCTAACACCTCGACAAGCCAAAAAGAACAAAGGATAAAATTGCCTTCAGTCCCTGGCAATCCATCCTCAGTCTGGTATCTATAAACCAAACCATCCGGAGTGGTTAATCTTTTTAGGGTAGCATCTATTGTCCCCTGCACTCTTTTATCATCAAAGGGCAAAAAACCCATCATCGGAATCAAGAGGCTTGTGGCATCAAGAACCTCTGAGCCAAAGCACTGAACAAAACTATTCAATCCCTTACTAAACCCCTTTTCAAGAATCTCCCGCCTAATACCATTCTTCTGTTCTTCCCAGCTTTCTAAAGAAGCCTTAAAACCTTTTGCTTTTGATATCTTAATGCCTCTATCAATAGCTACCCAGCACATAAGCTTAGAATAAACAAAATGTCGAAGACGTCCTCTAACCTCCCATATTCCCGAATCTTCAGTATTCCAAACTTCGCAGACATAATTAACAATCCGTTTAATTTCAGGCCATCGTTTATAAGGAACATGTTTTCCATAACGGGTCGTTTCATAAACCATATTTAACAACTCGCCATAGATATCAAGCTGTTTTTGCGCTGCCGCAGCATTGCCTACTCTTACCGGGCTGGAATCCTTATATCCTGAGAGATTACCTAAAATTTGTTCGTTCGAATCTATTTTTTTTCTCAAATCATACATAATTCTGATTTGAGAAGGATCATTATATCTTCCGATAATTTCCCATATCCATCGACGAAAATTCTTCGATTCCTTAATATGTCCCAAGTGAAAAAGCGCCTGAACAGTAAAAGAGGCGTCACGAATCCAGGCATAGCGATAATCCCAGTTGCGAGTCCCCCCCACCACCTCAGGGAGAGAGGTTGTTGCTGCTGCGGCGACCGAGCCGATTTCGGGAATAACAAGAAGTTGCAACACTAAACCAGAACGAACAATGAGAGCATGCCATGATTCATCCTGCCCAACTAACGAACACACGGAGCGTTCTGACCAACCGAGCCAGTATTGTTTAACTTCATGTAAAATCTTTTCACATTCATCATTACTAAAAAAGGTCATCTGGTCATATTGCAGAATGAACCATACCGATCCTTCTTCTTTTGAAATGGTCAAAATCCCCTCTGCTGCTTTATTATTAATCTCTAAAGGAGTTGGAGATTGCAAAAATAATTTCTTATCTTTTCCCTGAGCGATAACCCCTTCTCTTTTAAGAGCAAATTCAGGAAAGACTCTTGCATAATCAAACCGCGGCGCGAAATTAACCCCTAATTTCACCTCTCCTTTTATACATTCAACCCTTCTAAAAAGGATTCTGGCATCATCTTTCTCTTTTCTTCCTTCAACCTCCATAAAATCAGTAATCACAGCAACACCTAATGAAGTAAAAAAAGTAGTCTCCAAGACATTGGTATTTTTACTATATGACTGCATAGATTGATATTTTGCTAATGGTGTTATCTGAAACTGCCCACCCCTGTCTATATCAAGAAGAGCAGCGAACACAGAAGGAGACTCTAAAAAAGGAAAACAGAGCCAATCTATTGAACCATCCTTGCCTATCAACGCACAGGTCTGGAGGTTCCCGATTATCCCATAATCCTCAATATCCTTATATTGTTTTGACATAATCCCTCATCCAGCGTCTCTACTCATAACTTACCCATAGCTCGCGGATGCTTACCCGCTTGCCAATGTGCCTCTATCTCCTCTAAGCTACGCCCTTTGGTTTCCGGCACCAAGAAATATACAAAAAACCATGTACCGATACTCAGGCCACCATATAACCAAAATGTCTCCGGCCGTCCCAATATTTTAATTAAGGTAAGAAAGGTTATACCAATAACCAAATTAAAACCCCAATTAAAGAAGGTAGCAACACTCATCGCTGCACCCCTGATTCTCAATGGGTAAATTTCTGATATCAGTAACCAGAAGACCGGACCCATACCAATAGCAAAGAAAGCTACATAGCACATAAGACTTATTGCCGCTATCCACCCCAACATATGAGACTGAGTAGACATATTAAAAGCCATGCCTAAGGCAATTAGACTAAGACTCATCCCAGCCAAACCGATCAGCAATAACGGTCGCCTCCCCACTCGATCTACCAAATGTAATCCCACGATAGTCATCAACACGTTAACGACGCCTACGCCTACGGTAGCTAAAATGGCAGATGATACAGATTTAAATCCAGCAAATTGAAAAATTATCGGAGCATAATATATAACTGTGTTAATTCCTGTTACTTGTTGGGAAATAGCCAAACCGATGCCAACAACTAATGCTGGTTTTAACAATGGGCTAAGCAATTCTTTCAAGCTACCACTTTGCTGCTTAAGCCCTTCCTGAATGTCCCGTACTTCATCATCAATTGCGTCAGTACCCCGTATACGCTTTAACACCTCACGAGCTTTATCCACAAAACCACGGCTTATAAGCCACCGAGGGCTACTGGGCATATGAAACATTCCCAGCCCAAGGATTAACGCCGGGATTGCCGCACAAGCAAACATTCCCCTCCATCCCCAGGCAAACCTTGATAAAGCATATCCCACCAGATAGGAAACAACTATCCCCACAGTAACAGCAAGCTGATTAAAACCAACTAATTTACCTCGTATCTTTACCGGAGCCACCTCAGAGATATAAAGGGGTACAGTAAAAGATGCTATGCCAATGGCAACGCCTATAATAATTCTTCCGATAATCAACCAGGGCACATTCTGTGCCATTGATGCACCAGCAAGAGCTCCCACAGTGAAGATTATAGATGTTGCAATGATGCATTTACGCCGGCCAAAGCGGTCAGTTAATCTCCCCCCAATAACAGCACCAATAACCGCACCTATTAAAACAGAGCTAAGAACAATTTCCTCCATAGTTGAAGAAAGCATAAACTGTTTTTTAATAAAAAGTATGGCGCTTGAAATTACACCGGTGTCGTAGCCAAAAAGCATGCCCCCCAGCGCAGAGATAGCGGCAGCAATATAGACGAACCGGCTGCCACCAGCCTGTTGATTAGTACTACCTACCTGGATCATAACCTCTTCACCTCCTTTTCCACAAATAGTCACAGATTAAAAAAAACAGATGAGCACAAATGTCTAATAGAATAAATAGGGAACGTTGTTTAATAGTTTAATTTATCGTAATATGTGTTCCTCTATCCCTCTTCCAATTACATGATGTAATGCTTCTGGATAATCTATTCTGGCTTCTCTTGGCATGCGTTAAGTTTATCTATTTTCAAACATATCTCAATACTTTTAACCTTTAAACAACGTCCCCTATTTCCTATTCCTACGTCCCCTTTTTCCTATTCCGTCCATTTCGCCGTTATTCTTTCTGTCAAATAGTTTCAACATTCAACGTCTGCCCCCACTATCTTCAACCCCTATTTCCTTAAGCAAACAAAGCAACCCCGTCTCTTAATTCTTTATTTGTAATCCACTTGATGAATTTATTTTATTAAACAGTTTATTTTTGTTTTTTATTTTTTTTCTCTTTTTTCGCTTTTGATTGCTTTACTCTTTTATCCTTATCTTTCTGTCCTTTATCTCCCATGTCTTTACCTCCTTTTTTATTTCATTTGTCGAAGAAGATATAATCTTTTCGCATTTTCCGCCATAGGCCCTCCACTAATTGCTG